>DATCLV010000705.1:0-2075 GCA_036563745.1 Acidimicrobiales bacterium
GCCGACGAGCAGGCGGCCGCGCTGTGCATGGCGATCCTCCTGCGCGACATGGCCCCGGGTGAGCTCGCCACGTGGACCCAGGCGATGATCGACTCCGGCGAGCGCCTCGACCTCTCGTCGGTGGGGCGGCCCACCGTCGACAAGCACTCGACCGGCGGCGTCGGCGACAAGGTGTCGCTGGTGCTGGCGCCGCTGGTGGCGGCGTGCGGCGCGGCGGTGCCGCAGCTGTCGGGCCGGGGCCTCGGCCACACCGGGGGCACGCTCGACAAGCTGGAGGCCATCCCCGGCTGGCGGGCGACGCTCGGCAACGACGAGGTGGTGGCCCAGCTGCGGGAGGTCGGCGTCGTGATCTGCGCCGCCAGCGAGGCCCTCTGCCCGGCCGACCGCAAGCTCTACGCCCTGCGCGACGTGACGGCGACCGTCGAGGCCGTGCCGCTCATCGCGTCGTCGATCATGTCGAAGAAGATCGCCGAGGGCACCGACGCCCTGGTCCTCGACGTGAAGATCGGGTCGGGGGCGTTCCTGCCGTCGCTCGACCAGGCCCGGCGGCTCGCCGAGACGATGGTCGGGCTCGGGCAGGCGCACGGGGTCCGCACGGTGGCGCTGCTCACCGACATGGAGACGCCGCTGGGTCGGGCGTGTGGCAACGGGTTGGAGGTCACCGAGTCGGTGGCGACGTTGCGGGGCGAGGGGCCGGCCGACCTGGTGGAGGTCACGGTCGCGCTGGCCCGCGAGATGCTGGCGCTCGCCGGGCTGGGCGACGCCGACCCGGCGGCCGTCCTGGCGTCGGGCGGGGCGCTGCCGGTGTGGGACGGGATGATCCGGGCCCAGGGCGGCGACCCCGCGGCCGAGCTGCCGGTCGCCGCGGTGCAGGAGGAGGTCGTGGCGCCGGCGTCCGGGTACCTGCGGCGCCTCGACGCCCGGGCCGTCGGGGTGGCCGCCTGGCGCCTCGGGGCCGGGCGGTCGCGCAAGGAGGACCCGGTGTCGCCGACCGCCGGCGCGGTGTGCCTCCGCAAGCCGGGCGACGAGGTGGCCGAGGGCGAACCCGTGCTGGTCCTCCACACCGACGACCCGTCCCGGCTCGGCGCGGCCCGCGCGGCGCTGGACGGGGCGATCGAGGTCGGCCCCGAGCCGCCCGCACCGCGGCCGCTGATCGTCGAGCGCATCGGGTAGCCCGCGCGCGACGGCCCCGGTTCTCCACCGGGATCGCCCCTGGTGAGCGCCGTGTCCGGATAAGTTGGGGCATGGCAACGCGACCTACGCCTGAGCAGATCCGGCGGGCCCCCAAGGTGCTGCTCCACGACCACCTCGACGGCGGCCTCCGCGTCGGCACGGTCATCGAGCTAGCCCGCGAGGTCGGGCACCCGCTCCCCACCACCGACCCCGACGACCTCGCCCGCTGGTTCAACGAGGGCGCCTACCGGCACGACCTCGACCTCTACCTGGAGACGTTCGAGCACACGGTCGGCGTCATGCAGACCAAGGACGCCCTGATCCGGGCCGCCGCCGAGTGCGCCGAGGACCTCGCCGACGACGGGGTCGTCTACGCCGAGGTGCGCTTCGCCCCCGAGCTCCACCTGGAGGGCGGGCTCACGCTCGACGAGGTGGTCGAGGCGGTGCTGGAGGGGTTCCGCATCGGCAGCGCCGGGCGGGGCATCACGGTCGGCACGCTCATCACCGCCATGCGGCACGCCGCCAACTCCAGCGAGATCGCCGAGCTGGCGCTGCGGCACCGGGAGGAGGCGGTCGTCGGCTTCGACATCGCCGGCTCCGAGGCCGGCAACCCGCCGACCCGGCACCTGGCGGCGTTCCAGGAGATCGCCAAGGCCAGCCACCACATCACCATCCACGCCGGCGAGGCGTTCGGGCTGCCGTCGATCTGGGAGGCCCTGCACCTGTGCGGCGCCGAGCGGCTGGGCCACGGCGTGCGGATCGTCGACGACATCACCATCGACGAGGACGGGCGGGCGCACCTGGGCCACCTGGCCGCGTTCGTGCGGGACCGGCGGGTGGCGCTGGAGATGTGCCCGACGTCGAACGTGCACACCGGCGTGGCCGAGTCGATCGCCGAGCAC
>DATCLV010000707.1:0-2753 GCA_036563745.1 Acidimicrobiales bacterium
TGCAGTCTCTGCAAGTTAGGCTCGAACGGTTCGTGCCGGACGAGGACGCGACGAGGAGCGGGAGTGATCCGACGATGATGGAGAGCAGCACGATCGAGGCGACCGGCGGCGACGCCCCCGCCGAGCTGCCGCACAAGCAGATCCTGCTGGTGTTCTCCGGCCTGATGATGGGGATGTTCCTGGCCGCGCTGGACGCCACGATCGTGGCGACGGCGCTGCCGACGATCGTCGGCGACCTCGGCGGGCTCGAGAGCCTGTCGTGGGTCGTGACCGCCTACCTGCTGGCGCAGACGATCGCCACGCCCCTCTACGGCAAGTTCGGCGACCTGTACGGCCGCAAGACCCTGTTCCAGTTCGCCATCACCGTGTTCCTGGTCGGCAGCGCGCTGTGCGGCATCGCCGGGTCGCTCGGCATGCTGATCGCCTTCCGGGCGATCCAGGGCCTCGGCGCCGGCGGCCTCATGGTCCTGGCCCAGGCGATCATCGCCGACGTGGTCAGCCCGCGGGAGCGGGGTCGCTACCAGGGCTACTTCGGCGCCACCTTCGGGGCCGCCACGCTGATCGGCCCCCTGGCCGGCGGGTTCTTCACCGACCACCTCTCCTGGCGCTGGGTCTTCTACATCAACCTCCCCGTCGGCATCGCCGCCCTGCTGGTGACCAGCGCCGTGCTGCCGGTCAACATCCGGCGCCCCAACGTCCGGATCGACTGGGCGGGCACCGCCCTGCTGTCGGGCGCCATCGCCGCCCTCGTGCTGCTCACCACCTGGGGCGGCAACGAGTACGACTGGGGCTCGGGGATGATCCTCGGCCTGGGCGCCCTGGTGGTGGTGCTGGTGGCGGTGCTGCTGGTGGTCGAGGGTCGGGTCGAGGAGCCGGCCCTGCCGCTGCGGCTGTTCCGCCTGCGCACGGTCTCGATCGCCTGCGCGGTGAGCTTCGTGGTCGGCATCACCATGTACGGCGCCACCTCGTACCTGCCGACGTTCCTCCAGGTCGCCAACGGCGCGTCGGCCAGCAACTCGGGCCTGCTGCTGGTGCCGCTGCTGGCCGGGCTCGTGGGCGCGTCGATGCTGGCGGGCCAGGTGGTCAGCCGGACCGGCCGCTACCGGTTCTTCCCGATCGTGGGCATGGCGGTGGCCTCGGTCGGCATGGCGCTGCTGTCGACCCTCGACGTCGACAGCACCCGCTGGGAGTCGGCCGCCTTCATGGTCGTGATCGGTATCGGCCTCGGCATGGTCATGCAGATCCTGGTGCTGGCCAGCCAGAACGAGGCCCCGGTCGAGGACCTGGGCGTGGCGACCTCGACGGTGAACTTCTTCCGCTCGGTGGGCGGCTCCGTGGGCGTCGCCGTGTTCGGGTCGCTGATCGCCAGCCGGCTCACCGACCGGCTGGGCGACGCGTCGGCCCTGTCGATGACCCCCGAGCAGATGCGGAAGCTGCCTGCCGCCGAGCAGGCCGAGCTGGCGCAGGCCTTCGGCGACGTGATCCCCCAGGTGTTCCTGCAGGCGGTCCCGGTCCTGCTGGTGGGCTTCGTGCTGACCTGGCTCCTGCGGGAGACCACGCTGCGCACCACCTCGGGCGCCGCCCGCCGCGCCGCGACCGACGCCACCCCTGACCCGCACGGCGCCGACGGCGGCGGTACGGTCGGCGCCACCACCGGCGGCCCGGTCCCCGCCGGCGTCACCGGTACCACCGGCGTCACCGGCAACGGGAACGGGAACGGCCGGCCGAACGGCAACGGTGCCGGAGGGCACCCGGCGAAGGATCATGAGCAGCGGACTACGTGAGCGCAAGAAGGCGGAGACGCTGGCGGCCCTGCAGGACGCCGCGCTCCGCCTCGCCGACCGCCACGGCGTCGACAAGGTCTCGGTGGAGGCCATCGCCGAGGCGGCGGGGGTGTCGCCCCGCACGTTCTTCAACTACTTCGCCACCAAGGAAGACGCCGTGATCGGCAAGTCGCCGACCGACCCGTCGCCGCTGCTGGAGCGGCTGCGGGCCCGGCCGGCCGACGAGGCGCCGCTGGAGGCGCTGCGCCAGGCGCTGCAGGAGTCGCTTCAGGGGCTGGTGGAGGACCGCGAGCGCTGGGCGCTGCGCCGCCGCCTCGTCCAGCGCCACCCCGGCCTCGCCGCCCGCAACGCGGCCCGGCTGGCGGAGATGGAGCAGGACCTGGTGGAGGAGATCGGCCGCCGGACCGGCATCGACCCCGGCCGCCACCCCTACCCCGGCACCGTGGTGTCGGCCGCCATGAACGGCGCCCGCGTGGCGCTGTCGATCTGGCACGACCACGGCGACGAGGCCGAGCTGAGCACCCTCATCGACCAGGCCTTCGCCTCCCTCGCCACCGGCCTGGTCCCGCCGCCCTGACCCCCGAGCGAGCCGAGGCCACGGCGCTCCTCGCCCTCCAAATTGCGTTGATCCGACCGCATATGTCGGCCTCAGCAACGCAATTTGCTACGGGGTGGGGGTCGCGGCGACGAAGTCGGCGACCACCCGGGCCAGCTCCGGGCCCTTGTCCTCCTGGAGGAAGTGACCGCCGCCCTCGATCGTCACGTGCTCCCGGCCCTGCGCCCCCGGCACCGTCCGCTGGAAGACCCGCTCGCCGCCGCGGGTGATCGGGTCGCCGTCGGAGAACGCCGTCAGGAACGGCTTCTCCCACGCGGCCAGCACCTCCCACGCCGCCCGGTTGGCCGCCGCCGCCGGATCCTCGGGCGAGGTGGGCACCAGCACCGGGAACTGGCGGGCGCCCGCCGTGTAGC
>DATCLV010000174.1:0-3681 GCA_036563745.1 Acidimicrobiales bacterium
CGATCGTCACGCCCGGCATCCGGCCGGCGGGCACGACCGCCGACGACCAGGCCCGCGTCGGCACGCCGGCCGCCGCGCTCGACGCCGGCGCCGACCTGCTGGTGGTCGGCCGCCCCGTCGTCCAGGCCCCCGACCCCGTCGAGGCGGCCCGCAACCTGGTCGCCCCCCTCCTGCCGAGCTGACACCCCGCCGCCGCCCCGCCACCCGGCACCCGTGGTGAGGCCGTGGACACCGGCGGTCACGGGATCGATTCGAAGGGGGTCCAGCCGGCGGGCTCGTCGGCGGCGGCCGCGAGGAGGTCGGCCGGGGTCACCGGGCGGAGGGCGGCGACCAGGGTGGCGAGCGCGGTGGGGTCGTCGGCGAGCGCCGGGGGACCGGGTTCCACCACCGTGTCGCCCACGAGCACCTGCAGCGTGCCGCCCTCGACGCGCCGGTGGGGGAGGCCCGCCGGACCCCCGGGCGAGAACGGCGACGCGTCGAACGCCGCCGCGCACCCCTGCGTCAGCTCGACGAGCCACCGGGTCGACGCCGCAGGCACCCCGGGCCCCAGGGGACCGTCGGACAGCACGAGCGCGTCGCAGTCGATCGGGCCGTTCCCGTAGAGGAACAGGGCGGGGACCGCCCGCGCCCGGAACCCGTCGTGGGCGAGCAGGTCGGGCGGCGCCACCGCCTCGACGCCGCTGGCGGTCAGCTCGGCCTCCTCGGCCCACGGCGTCCGGTCGAGGTCGTCGCCGGGCGGGGCGATCACGACGGGCTCGTTCCAGTCGGAGAACCGGATGGTCACGATCGTGCGGGCCACGTCCCCGGCCACGTCGAGCCGCAGCGCGGTGGGGAGGTCGCCGTCGCCGAGGTACAGCTCGACGCGGCCCGCGGGCAGCGGCCGGCCGAACGCCTCGACGGCCTCGTCCGGCGCCGTGACCGTCGCCGCCAGGGCGACGCCGTCACCAGGCCGGTCGCTCCCGTGGGAGAGCAGCTCCG
The DNA here is from genome assembly GCA_036563745.1 of Acidimicrobiales bacterium. Taxonomy (GTDB): domain Bacteria; phylum Actinomycetota; class Acidimicrobiia; order Acidimicrobiales; family VFJN01; genus DASXTK01. The sequence continues at coordinate 979 of DATCLV010000174.1, forward strand.
GCCGGCCGAGCTCGGTGAGGGCGTGCAGGAAGGTGGTGGGCGCGCCGCCCACGCGGACGTGCGGGTGGGCGCCGGCGGTGCGCTCCAGGGCCCAGCCCGTGTCGGTGACGGCCGGGAACCCGTCGCCGGTGAGGTAGACGACGATGGCGGCGTTGACCGCGGTCCGGTCGTCCAGCGCCCCGGCGACCGCCGGCGGGACGGCCCCACCGGCCCCACCGGCCCTGTCGGCGGCCGTCCCGTCCCGCCAGTCCGCCAGCAGCTCGGCCAGCAGGGCGTCGCCGTCGACCCGCCCGTGGGCGTCCCACGCCCCGTCGCCGCCGGGCTCGGTGACCCGCGTGAACAGCCGTCCCTCGGCGTCGACCAGCGTCTCGTAGCTCTGGTTGGCGAGCTTCCAGACGCCGTGCGCCCAGAGGCCCTGGTCGGAGAACCGGATGCTGTTGCGGTCCGCCGGGTCCGGGTCCCGCACCGTGTGGACGTTGAAGCGGAAGCTGGTGGCGTCGGCCAGCGCCGCCCGCACGTCGGCCAGGACGTCGTCGGCGCCGGGCGGGCGGTCGCGCAGCAGCAGGAACCCGGCGGCCGCCACCGCGCACACGACGCCCACGAGCACCGCGGCCGCCCGGACCGGCAGCCCCCGCGCCGGACCCTTCGACACCCGCACGGCCACGCCCCCGGGAGGTCGGCGCGCCGTGTCCCCGTCGCCCGGCCCGAGCGCCACGACGACGACGCTACCGGCACCGCGCCGGGCCGCGGCGGGGGCCCGCCCGGGGGCCCCACCGGCGCCGCCCGGACGGGCGGTTGACGAAAGGGCGGCGGATGATAGTTGGTGACAAAGCGCTGGTCGCGGATGGTGGCCGAAGCGCCCGAGAATCAAGGCAGAACGGCCGCGATGTCGCAGAAGCCGTTTCACAGTGGACTAGGGTTCGCCCCTATGCCGAGCCCTCCCCAATTGACACCTGAGCAGCGTGAAGCCGCACTGGCGAAGGCCGCCGAGGCACGCCGTGCACGCGCTGAGCTCAAAGAGAAGTTGAAGATGGGGTCGATGTCGCTCAAGGAGCTTCTCGACCAAGCCGACAACAGCGACACCGTTGGCAAGATGAAGGTGCTTGCCGTCCTGGAGTCGCTGCCGGGTGTCGGCAAGGTGCGCGCCCGTCGGGCCATGGAGGAGATCGGCATCGCCGATACCCGCCGGGTCCGCGGCCTGGGTGAGCAGCAGCGCAAGTCGCTGCTCGAGTCCTTCGGCACCTGAGCCCGTCCATCCCGTCCCCGGTCCCTGCGGCCGGGCTCCGTAGTGGTCTGACCACGATCTCCGGGCCGCCAGGTTCGGGCACCACCACCGCGGCGACCGCCGTCGCCGAGGTTCTGGGGTTCGACCTGGTGCCCGGAGGCCAGGTCTTCCGCAGGATGGCCGTCGAGCACGGCATGAGCCTGGCCGAGTTCGGGGCCTACGCCGCCGCCGAGCCGGCGGTCGATGTCGAGCTCGACCGCCGGCTGGCGGAGCGGGCGAAGCAGGGGCGCGTCGTGATCGAGTCACGGCTGGCCGGCTGGATCGCCCACAACGAGAAGCTCGACGCCCTGCTCGTGTGGATCGACTGCGACGAGGACGTCCGTGCCCGCCGCGTCGCCGCCCGCGAGGACAAGAGCATCGAGCAGGCCCGCGTCGAGAACGCCGAGCGCGAGAAGGTCGAGCGCGAGCGCTACCTCGCGCTCTACGGCATCGACATCGCCGACCTGTCGATCTACGACCTCGTGCTCGACTCGGGCGAGCTGTCCGCGGCCGAGGTGGCCGACCGGATCGTGCGCGCCGCCCGCGCCCGGTTCCCGGCCGAATCCTGACCTGATCGGTGGGATTTCACTCTGCGGGCTGACCAGGGGCTACCCTGGTTCGCCGACCTTCTGATCCCCCGGCGTCGCTGCCGCGCTCCCATCCGAGGTAACCGCACATGGCCACCCGCCAAGACACGATGATGTCGCCGCCGATCGAGGACCTCCTCGAGAAGGCCGGCTCCAAGTTCTCCCTGGTCACGCTGTCGTCCAAGCGGGCGCGCGAGATCAACTCCTACTTCAACCAGCTGGGCGAGGGCCTGGGCGCCATCGTCCCGCCCCAGGTCACCTCGGTGGCCCGCAAGCCCCTGTCGATCGCGTTCGAGGAGATCGGCGGCGGCAAGATCGTGCCGATCACGCCCGAGGAGCAGGCCGAGCTCGACGCCCAGGCCGAGGCGGCGAAGGCCGCGGCCGAGGCCGGCGAGTCCTGATCCGGCGCCCGAGCACCCCTGGCAGCTGAAGGTCCGAAGGTCGACGGCGTGCTCGAGGTCCTGGCCGGCAAGCGCGTCGTCCTGGGCGTGTCCGGCGGCATCGCCGCCTACAAGGCCATCGAGGTGTGCCGCCGGTTGGTCGACGCCGGTGCGCACGTCGCGCCCGTCCTCACCCGCGGCGCCCTGCGCTTCGTGGGGGAGACCACGTTCTCGGCGCTGGGGTCGGAGCGGGCCCACACCTCGCTCTTCGACGACCCCGACCCCATCCCGCACACCCGCCTCGGCCAGTCGGCCGACCTGGTGGTCGTGGCCCCGGCGACGGCCCGGGTCATCGGCACCTACGCGGCGGGCATCGCCAACGACCTGCTGACGGCCACGCTGCTCGCCACCCGGGCGCCGGTCGTCGTGGCGCCCGCCATGCACACCGAGATGTGGGAGCACCCGGCCGTGC
>DATCLV010000714.1:0-2923 GCA_036563745.1 Acidimicrobiales bacterium
GGCGCCAGGCACGTAGCGGTAGCGCCAGCCCCGGGCCTGGCCCCGCCAGGACAGGTCGGTGTCCTCGTAGTAGAGGAAGAAGCGCTCGTCGAACAGGCCCACGTCGGCCAGGTACCCGGGGCGGAACAGGACGCTGCCGCCGCACCAGGCGAAAACGTCGGCGGGTTCGTCGTACTGGCCCCGGTCGATCTCCAGGTAGCCGCGGTCGGCGCCCGACCCGTCGGCCAGCACCACCGAGCCCACGTTGTTCACCACGTCGACCGGCGGCGCCGCCAGCTCGACGGGGAACCAGCGGGGCTCGGGCCCCACCTCCACCGCCTGCGACCAGTCGCCGCAGGTCAACGTGACGCGCTTGGTGGTCTCGGCGGCGAGCCGGACCTCGGCCGTGGTCACGGCCGTCCCGGTGGCGTCGGCGTCGCCGCTGGCGGTCTCGGGGGTGTTCCCGTCGCTCGCCGCCCCCGCCGCCCCCGCCGGCACCCGGACGACCGCCCGACCCCGGGTCCACTGGAACAGGCCGTCGCGGCCGTGCTCCAGGCCCCAGCCGCCGTCGGCGATCTGGGCATCACGCCAGCGGTCGACGCCGCCGACCCGCACCCCGCTGACCATCACCCCCAGCTCCCGGCTGTCGGCGACACCCGGCACGAACGTCGGCGACCGCACCTCCACCTCGACGAAGCGGTCGGCGAACAGCATCCGGGCCGACGCCGCCCCCACGGTCGGGTCGGCCTCGAGGGCGGCGACCATCGGGTGGAGCCAGTCGGGCTCGACGAAGGCGTCGGAGTTGACCAGACCCACGTAGTCGACGCCGTCGAGGTCCCGCAGGCCCAGGTTGTTGGCCGGGAACCCGGTGTTGGCCGAGTTCCGGACCAGCCGCACCTGCGGGAACCGCTCCTCCAGCACGCGGTCGCTGCCGTCGGTGGAGCGGTTGTCGATCACCACCAGCTCCAGCCGGTCGGCCGGCCAGTCGAGCTTGGTCAGCGCCTCCAGGCAGCGGACCACGAAGTCGCCGCCGTTGTAGTTGAGGACCACCAGCCGCACCCGCGGCGCGGCAGGACGGCCCCCGACCCCGTCGACAGACCCGGTGTCGGTGCCCGCCTCAGGGCTCGTCATCGAGTCGGGGATCGCCCTGACGACCGGAGAGGGAACGTGCGCCGTGGCGACCGGGCAGGTAGTGCGACGGCTTGATGCCGAGCTCCAGCTCGACGCGCCGCACCCGTTCGAGGGTGCGTTGCGTCACCACCCGATGGGCGGAGATCAGGTCGGCGATGACCCCCAGGGCGAACACCTGCACGGCGGCCATGAGCAGCACGCCGCCGAGCACCAGCGACTGGAGGTGGCCCGACCGGTCGCCGTGCCGGATCCAGTCGTAGAGGAACGGCGTCCAGGCCGCGAGCGCGGCCAGCGTCAACAGCGCCGCGATGGTGGAGAACACCTTCAGCGGCTCGTAGCCGGTGTAGATGCGGAGGATCGCGCCCATGTTGCGGCGGATGTAGGTCCACATCGACCCGAACAGCCGCGACTCGCGCGTCTTCTCGTTGGTCGACACCGGCACGCTGCTGACCGCGACCAGGCTCTTGCCGGCCTGGATCAGCGACTCCAGCGTGTAGGTGAACTTGTTGACGACGGTGAGGCCGAGCGCGGCCTCCCGGTTGTAGGCCCGGAACCCGGACGTGGCGTCGGGCACGTTCGTGTCGGACGCCTGACGGAGGACCCAGCTGCCGAGGCGCTGGAGCCGCTTCTTGGCGAACGAGAAGTGCTCGATCTCCATCACGTTGCGGTCGCCCACCACCATGTCGGCCTCGCCGGTGAGGATCGGCTTGACCAGGGCGGGGATGTCGGCCGCCGAGTACTGGTTGTCGGCGTCGGTGTTGACGATGACGTCGGCCCCCAGCTTGAGGCACGCGTCCAGGCCCGCCTGGAAGCCCGAGGCGAGGCCCCGGTTGTTGGTCAGCCGCACGACGTGGTCGACGCCGTGCTCGATCGCCACCTCGACCGTCCGGTCGGTGGAGCCGTCATCGATGATGAGCCACTCGACCACGTCGAACCCGTCGACCTCACGAGGGAGGTCGCCGAGGGTTGCGGGGAGTTGGTCCTCTTCGTTGAGGCACGGGATCTGGATGATCAGCTTCATGGACGTGGACCACGGTAGTCCCCCAGGAGGGAGGGGGGTGCCTGCCTAAACTCGCCCTCCGTGCTTCTGCGAGACCCCGGCGAGGCAGACGACTCCCCATCCGCGCCCACGACCCTCGAGGAGGAGAACCTCCAGCTGCGCGACGCGCTGATCGGCAAGGAGGCCATGCTGGCCACCGCGCTCGGCCGCGTCCGCGAGCTCGAGGTCGCCATGCTCCGCTTCCAGCACCTGGAGCAACGGCTCGACGCGATCCTCCGGTCGCGGTCGTGGCGGCTCATCTGGGCCGCCGGCACCCCCGTCCGCCTCCTGCGCGGCGGTGGGGGCCTCCGGTAGTGCCCCGGTTCTCCATCGTCACCCCGGTCTACGAACCCTCCGAGCCCGTCCTGCGGGCCATGCTCGCCTCGGTCGAGCAGCAGACGTTCGGCGACTGGGAGCACTGCCTCGTCGACGACGCGTCGACGTCCCCGCACGTCGCCAAGGTCCTCCGCGCCGCCGCAGGCGCCGACCCCCGCGTGCGGATCGCCCACCGGGCGACGAACGGCGGCATCGTCGCCGCCTCGAACGACGCCCTGGCCATGGCCACCGGCGAGTTCGTGGTGCTGCTCGACCACGACGACGCCCTCCACCCCGAGGCGCTGGAGGCGGTCGCCGCGGCGATCGACGCCCACGACACCCCCGTCGACTACCTCTACACCGACGAGGACAAGATCGACGAGGCCGGCAACCACTTCGGCGCCTTCTACAAGCCCGACTGGTCACCCGAGCGGTTCCGCACCCAGATGTACACCTGCC
>DATCLV010000718.1:0-6988 GCA_036563745.1 Acidimicrobiales bacterium
GTCGACTCCGGGTCGGCGGCGGCATCGGTGGCCGAGCTGGCCGCCGATGCCGCCGCCGACCCGGAGTCGACGCTGGTCACGCTGCCCAGCCCCACCGGCGAGCCGGTGGCCCGGGTGGTGCTGGCCGACGACGCCGACTTCGACGACGACTTCGTCCTGTTCGACGACCTCCCGGCCCTCGGCGACGATCGCACGTACCAGCTGTGGCGCACCGACCAGGGCGTCCCGGCGTCGCTGGGCGTGCTGGGCGACGGTGCCGGCGGGGCCGCCCGGGTGGCGCTGCCCGACGACGTGTCGGCGTTCGCCCTGTCCCGGGAGCCGGCGGGCGGCTCGCCCGCCCCCACCGACGTGATCGCCAGCTGACCCACGCTGCGAGCCACCGAGCCCGACCGCGCACCACTGGCCACCTACCCGTGTCGCCCGGCGGAGCACGCTCCGCCTCTTCGAGCCCCCGGGCGAGGGGGCGCTCGGGCGACCGGGGCATGCCAGCCGAGGGCACAGGAGCGAGGCCTCGGTGGTGCCGGCGGAGCGGCCGCCCCCACCGACGTGATCGCCGGCTGATCCGGGGTGCGAGGGCGGCGCGACAGGATCGCCCGGGTGGCCCGTCCTCGTGGCGGGGCACGTCGATCGGGCTCGCCGGCTCGGCTGGTGCCGGAGCGGCGGGGCTCGGGGTGGTGCGCGCCGAGGGGATTGCCGGCTGATCCGGGGTGCGAGGGCGGTGCGGCCGGATCGGGCGGCCTACCTGGTGTCAGGCGAGCCGGCCGGGTGCGGGCGGTGAGACGGGGAATGATGCTGGACATCTGACCAGCCGATGACCAGCCAAGTACCGTTCCGTACGTGCGGGGATCACGGGGCATCGACGGGCTGTCGTTGGACGAGAAGGCGGCGCTGACCGGAGGTGCCGACGTCTGGCACACGGTCGCGGTCGAACGGGTGGGCATCCCCGCGCTGCGGATGACCGACGGGCCCTCGGGCGCCCGCGGTGACCGCTACACCGGCGGGATCTCCGCGTGCGTGCCCTGCGGGTCGGCGCTGGCGTCGACCTGGAACCGCGAGCTGGTGCGTCGCGTCGGGGGCCTGCTGGCCGACGAGGCCCGGGCCAAGGGCGCCCAGCTGCTGCTGGCTCCCACCGTGAACATCCACCGGCACCCGCTGGCGGGCCGCAACTTCGAGTGCTTCTCCGAGGACCCCTACCTCACCAGCGAGCTGGCCGTCGCCTACATCGAGGGCGTGCAGGGACGGGGCGTGGGCTGCGCCGTCAAGCACTTCGTGGCCAACGACCAGGAGCACGACCGGATGGAGGTCAGCGTCGAGGCCGACGAGCGAACGCTCCGCGAGATCTACTTCCCGCCGTTCGAGGCCGCCGTGCGCCGGGCCGGGGTGTGGGCGGTGATGGCCGCCTACAACCGGCTGAGCGGCGTGCACTGCTCCGAGCACGCCGGCCTGCTCACCGACGTCCTCCGCAAGGAGTGGGGCTTCGACGGGCTCGTGGTGTCGGACTGGTTCGGCACCCACAGCACCCTCGCCGTGGCCGCCGGCCTCGACGTGGAGATGCCCGGGCCGCCCCGGTTCATGGGTGAGCACCTGGCCCACGCCGTCCGCCAGGGCGACGTCGACGAGGCCGCGGTCGACCGTGCCGCCCGGGCCGTCGTCCGCCTCATCGACCGCACGACGGCGATCGACCCCACGACCCTTCCTCCCGGGGACGACCCGGTGGCCCTCGCTCGCCAGGCGGCCCGGGAGGCCATCGTCCTGCTCCGCAACGAGCCGGTCGCTGCGGGCGGGGGTGAGGGCGAGGGTGACGCCGGGACGCCGCTGCTGCCCCTCGACGCCACGGCGTTGCGACGCCTGGCGGTGCTCGGCGTGAAGGCCGGCCGGCCCGACTTCCAGGGTGGCGGCTCCGCCCACGTCGACCCGCCGCACGTGGTCACCCCGCTGGACGGGCTCACCCGCCGGGCCGGCGCGGGCGTGACCGTGGTCCACGAGGCAGGGGTCGCTGCCCGCCCGGCCGAGGTGCTGGGCCGCGACGACCTCGCCGTGCCCGGCACGGGCGAGCCCGGCGTGTGCCTGGAGTACCACCTGGGCGACGAGCCCGGCGACCTCGCCGGCGAGCCGGTCCACCGGGAGACCGTGCCGCGGCTGCGGCTGTTCTGGCTGGGCCCGCCGGCGCCGGGCCTGCCGCCCGGCGAGGCGTTCTCGGTGCGGGCCACCGCCGAGCTCACCCCCGACCGCAGCGGCACCTGGACGTTCGGCCTGACCAGCGCCGGCCGGTCGCGGGTGCTGCTCGACGGCGAGCTGCTGGTCGACAACATGGCGCCCACCCGGGGCGGCACGTTCTTCGGGCGGGGCAGCACCGAGGTGACCGGCACCGCCGAGCTGAAGGCCGGCACCACCTACCACCTCGAGGCCCACCTGTTCGCCAAGGCCTTCAAGGGCGTGTCGGTGAGCGGCCTCGCCCTCACCGCCGAGCCCCCGGCCGACGAGGAGGCGCGGGCCCGGGCGGTCGCCGCCGCCGAGGAGGCCGACGCCGCCGTCGTGGTGGTCGGCACCGAGCTGGCCGACAGCGAGGGCGCCGACCGTCGCTCGATGGACCTGCCCGCGGCGCAGGTGGAGCTGATCCGGGAGGTGGCCGCCGCCAACCCGCGGACGGTCGTGGTCCTCAACACCGGGTCGCCCGTGACGATGGACTGGCTCGACGAGGTGCCCGCCGTGGTGCAGCTCTGGTACACGGGCCAGGAGCTGGGCGACGCCCTGGCCGACGTGCTCTTCGGCGACGTCGACGCCAGCGGCCGGCTCCCGACCACGTTCCCCCGGCGGATCGAGGACACCCCGGCGTTCCCGACCTACCCGGGCACCGACGGGCGGGCGCCCTACGGCGAGGGCCTGTTCGTGGGCTACCGGCACTACGACAGCCGGGGCGTGGAGCCGCTGTTCCCGTTCGGCCACGGGCTGTCCTACACCCGGTTCGCTTACGGCGACCTGGTGGTCGAGGGCCGGGACGTGCGGGTGACCGTGACCAACGTGGGGGAGCGGCCCGGGCGCGAGGTGGTCCAGCTCTACCTGCACCACCGGGGCTCGGCCGACGGCCGGCCGGAGCAGGAGCTGAAGGACTTCCAGGCGGTCGACCTCGCCCCCGGCGAGGCGGCCGAGGTGGCGTTCTCGCTGCCCGACCGGGCCTTCGCCCGCTGGGACCTGGCCCGGCACGGCTGGACGGTGGAGAAGGGGGAGTGGGAGGTGCGCGTCGGCTCGTCGTCGCGGGCCATCCACGCCACCGGCACCCTCACCCTTTCCTGACGCTCGCGCCCCTCCCAGTCCGGGCGGCGGGCCCGCCCGGGCGGTGCGCCCGGCCCTCGCCGCGGCGTCGGGAACGTGGCCTGACCGCGGGTGGCGGCGGTCGCCGCACGGGGCGCGAAACGCCACATCCGGGGGTCTGACACCGCGTACCGTTGCGGGTCTTGTCCGTGCACTCGTACTCGTCATCAATGCTTCCTCCATCGGATCCGTCCTCCTCGTCGTCGTCGGGCGCCGCCGAGCCGGCGGCCCCGCAGGTGGCCTTCGTGATGGGCAGCGGGGCCAACCTCGGGGTGCTCCAGGTCGGCATGCTGCGGGCGCTGGTCGACCACGGCGTCCAGCCCGATCTGATCGTCGGCTCGTCGACGGGGGCCATCAACGGGGCCGCGTTCGCCTACGACCCGACGTCGGAGGGCGTCGACGCCCTCGCCGAGGTGTGGCTGCAGGTCGACCCGCGCGAGGTGGTCCACCGGTCACGGGTGGCCAACGTCCTGGCGCTCACTCGTCGCCGGGCCGCGCTGAACCGGGGCGAGGGCCTCCGCCGCATGCTGGAGCGGGTCCTGAAGGCCCGCACCTTCGAGGAGCTGAAGGTGCGCTTCCAGTGCGTGGCCACCGACGTGCTGTCGGCCGACGAGCGGTGGTTCTCGTCGGGACCGTTGCTCGACGCGGTGACGGCGTCGTGCTCGATCCCGGTGGTGCTGCCGCCGGTGGAGATCGACGGGGTGCCGTACCTGGACGGTGGCCTGGTCCATGACATCCCGCTGGAGCGGGCCGTGGCGCTGGGCGCCACCACCGTGTACGTCACCGGCATCGGTCGGCTCCAGCACCGGTGGGAGGAGCCGCGGCGGCCGTTGCAAGTGGGCGTGCAGTCCTACTGGGTGGCCCGGAAGCACCGGTTCAAGCGCGACCTGGAGGCCGTGCCCGAAGGGGTGACCGTGCACCTGCTGCCCGACGGCGAGCCACCCCCGTCGCGGTTCCACGACCTCAGCCGGGCGGCCGAGGTGATGGAGGCGGCGCGGGAGGCGACCGCGGGCTACCTGCGGGAGAACGTCACGGGCGCGTGAGCGCCCGCCGGGCCGCTTCCACCTCCTCTCGCTGCGGACAGCCGGGGGCGTGGTCGTTGACGAGCCCCATCGCCTGCATGAACGCGTAGGCCGTGGTGGGGCCGACGAAGCGCCAGCCCCGCTTGCGGAGGTCCTTCGACAGGGCGACCGACTCGGGTGACGTGGTGGCCTGCCGCAGCCAGTCGTCGGTGACCTCGTCGTACGGGGGCCGGCTGCCCGTGGCCGGATCGGGCTCGTAGCGCCACACGAAGGCGGCGATCGAGCCCGCCTCCTCGACGAGCTCGACGGCCCGGGCGGCGTTGTTGATGACCGCCTCGACCTTCCCGCGGTGCCGGACGATGCCGGCATCGCTCAGCAGCCGGGCCACGTCGTCGTCGGTGTAGCGGGCGATCACCTCGAAGTCGAAGTCGTCGAACGCCTTCCGGAACGCCGGCCGCTTGGCGAGGATCGTCCGCCAGCTCAGCCCCGACTGGAACCCCTCCAGGCTCACCTTCTCGAACAGCCGCCGGTCGTCGACGACGGGGAAGCCCCACTCCGTGTCGTGGTACTGGCCCATCTCCTCCGAGCCTTCGGCCCAGGCACACCTCGTCATGCCCGGCACCCTACGACGGGGCTGTGACAGTCAAGGGCGACGACCGCGGCGTTGGGGGAAAGATCTCGGAAACACGAGGTATGCGTGTGACTGCGGAGGGTGGGGGCAATGATTGGTCCCATGCTCAACCTGTCCGTGTTCCTCGACGACTCGGCCCGTGAGGTGCCCGACCGGACGGCGGTGATCCGCGGGGAGGCGTCGTACACCTACGGGCAGGTGCACACGCTGGCCAGCCAGCTGGCCGGCGCGCTCGTGGCGGCAGGGATCGAGCCGGGGCAGCGGGTGGCGCTCAGCTGCCCGAACCTCGAGTGGTTCCCCGTCGCCTACTACGGGATCCTGAAGGCCGGCGCCGTGGTCGTGCCGCTGAACGTCCTGCTCAAGCCCCGCGAGATCGCCTACCACCTGGAGGACTCGCAGGCCTCGGCGTACCTGTGCTTCGCCGGCCTGCCCGACCTCCCCATGGGCCAGATGGGCTACGAGGGCTTCCAGCAGGCCTCCGGCTGCCACACGATGGTGCTGCTCCCCGCCGACATCACGGCGCCGTCTCCCTTCGAGGGCGTGCCGACGTTCTTCGACTTCGTCGCCGACCAGCCGCCCACGTTCGACACGGTCGCCACGAACGCCGACGACACGGCGGTCATCCTCTACACGTCCGGCACCACCGGTCAGCCCAAGGGCGCCGAGCTGACCCACGCCAACATGGTCCTCAACGCCCGGCTGGCCGAGCAGCTCTACCCGGTGCCCGAGGACCACGACACGTTCCTCGTCACGCTGCCCCTCTTCCACAGCTTCGGGCAGACCTGCCTGATGAACTCCGGGTTCTACAAGCAGGGCACGCTCGTCCTGCTGCCCCGCTTCACGCCCACCGACGCGCTCCAGCTCATGCAGACGCACGGGGTGAGCGTGTTCGCCGGCGTGCCCACCATGTACTGGGCGATGCTCAACGCCGACCTCGGCGAGGCCGGCGTCACCATCGAGGGCGTCACGGCCCGGCTGCGGGTGGCGATCTCGGGCGGCGCCGCGCTGCCGATGGAGGTCCTGACCGGCTTCCAGGAGCGCTTCGGGGTCAAGATCCTCGAGGGCTACGGCCTGTCGGAGACCAGCCCGGTCGCCACGTTCAACCGCTACGACAAGCCCACCAAGCCTGGCACGGTCGGGCCCGCGGTGTGGGGCGTGCGGGTCCGGGTGGTCGACAGCGAGGACCGCGACGTGCCCACGGGCGAGCAGGGCGAGGTCGTCATCAAGGGCCACAACGTGATGAAGGGCTACCTGGGCCGGCCCGAGGCCACCGCCGAGGCGCTGCGTGGCGGCTGGTTCCACACCGGCGACGTGGGCTTCCTCGACGAGGACGGCTACCTGACCATCACCGACCGGGTGAAGGACATGATCGTCCGCGGCGGCTACAACGTGTACCCCCGCGAGGTGGAGGAGGTCCTGATGACCCACCCTGCCGTGAGCCTGGTCGCGGTGGTCGGGGTGCCCCACGACCGGCTGGGCGAGGAGATCAAGGCCTTCGTGGTCCCCTCCGAGGGCGCGAGCGTCGAGGCCGACGAGCTGATCGCGTGGGCCAAGTCGCAGATGGCCGACTACAAGTACCCGCGGCAGGTCGAGTTCCTGGACGAGCTGCCGATGAACGCCACCGGCAAGATCCTCAAGCGGGAGCTCCGCCCCGGCTGACCCCCGCGTCGAACCTGCCCCCGAAACGGGGAGCGGGCTCCCCGTTTCGGGGGCAGGTTCGGCCAGGTCGGGCAGGTTCGACTGGCGCGGCGACCGATCGAGCGGGCCCGACCGACCCCTCGGTGGGCGGAGCTGCCACGGGGGACGCCGGGTTTCCACGTGGAACACGGGGCGACGGTCGCGCGGACCGTAGGGGCCCGCCGGGGCGGCCTCGGCGGCCGGGAGGGTCGGGCGGCCCCGCCCTAGCGGATGCGCAGCGCCAGCTTGCCCAGGTGGTGACGGCCGAGCGCCGCGTGCGCGTCGGCGGCCCGCTCGAGCGGGAACACCTCGGCGACCTCGACGTGGAACGGCGCCTGGTCGGCCT
>DATCLV010000722.1:0-2076 GCA_036563745.1 Acidimicrobiales bacterium
ACCGACCCGAACGCGACCAGCAGGACGACGATGGCGACGGCCAGCCCGACCAGCTCCTCACCCCCGAGCTCGGGCTCGCTGGCCGTGGTCGGCAGCTCGCCGCCGAGCTCCATTCGGGCGGCCCCGGTGGCGGCGACCTCCTCGGCGGTGGCCTCCAGCGGCGCCATGAGCTCGTGGGCCTGCCCCTCGAGGGGCACGTCGTAGCTGACGTCGACGAGCCCCACCCGCCCGCCGGGCGACAGGACGAGGTCGCCGACACCGTTCACGTGGGGCTGGCCGGCGACGTCGGCCACCGCGGCCTCGACGGCGTCGGCCGCCGGGCCCTCGTCGAGCCGCCCGTCGGCGGCGAAGACGAGCTGGGCCGAGGTGCCGGCGGCGGACGGGAAGTCCTCCTCCAGCACGTCGAGCGCCCGCTGCGCCTCGAGGTCGGGCACCGAGAAGTCGTCGGAGAGCTCGCCGCCGGCGGCCTGCGCCAGGGCGAGCACGACGGCGGCCAGGGCGACCCAGGCGGCGACGACGAGGCGCCGGCGCCGGACCGAGAACCGGCCCAGCCGGTAGAGGATCCGTGTCATGCCGCCGAGAATCTGTCATAGACTGACAAAAGTCAAGGCATGACAACTGTCACGAACACCGGTCCGGGAGGCATGATGGGGCCATGAGGGAGCCGTGCGGCCTGCGGGAGCGCAAGAAGGCGCGCACCCGCGACGCCATCGTCGCCGCGGCCATCGACCTGTTCGAGACCAAGGGCTACGACGCCACCACGATCGACGAGATCGCCGAGGCCGCCGAGGTCTCGCCCCGCACGTTCTTCCGCTACTTCGACTCCAAGGTCGACGTCCTGATGGGACGCAAGGACGAGCCCGAGGGCGACATCCCCGCCCGGCTCGCCACGCGGCCGCCCGAGGAGGGCCCGATCGAGGCCACCCGGCAGGTGCTGCACCAGGAGCTGCTCAGCGCGCTCACCGAGGACCCGCTGTTCGTGCGGCAGGTCCGGATCATGCTCGGCACGCCCAGCCTCCTGGCCATGGCCCGCGAGCACTTCCACGAGCACCTCGACGAGATGGCCGCCGACTTCGCCACCCGCATGGACGTCCCCCCGGACGACTACCGGGCCCACGTCGTCGCCTCGGCGGTGAGCAACACGCTCTGGACCGTGGTCGCCCGCTGGGTCGCCGACGGCAGCGACGCCGAGCGCCTCGTCGAGATGCTCGACGAGGCCTTCGACCTCCTCGCCACCGGCTTCGACCGCCCCGCCGCGACCCCCGCCCCCACTCCCACGGCCACGGGTTCGGCCTAGGAAAGGGGGTCGCCGCGGCGCCCTACGGCTCGTCGGTCGGGCACGGGAACCGGCCGTCCGGGCCCCACGTGGTCCGCACCACCGACTCCGCCAGCCGCCCGCACACCAGCAGCGGCTCCGGCGCCCGGGCCCCGGTGGCCTCCAGCACCAGCACCGGCTTGTCGGTCGGGACCCGGTGGCTCTCCAGCTCCCCGTCGAAGCGGAGGTGGCCGGTGGCGCCCTCGATGTCGACCTCGCCGTCGTGCAGCTTCGCCGCCACCGTGTCGGCCGTGATCGGCAGCCGGGCCGTCCACGCCTCGTTCGCCGCCTCCTGCAGGGAGAACACGGCGTCGTAGGTGAGCGCCGGGTCGCTCATGTCGATCGCGATGTCGGCGTCCGGGTAGGCGGCCCGGTAGTCGTCCACGAACTGCCGGGCCACGTTGTTCTCCAGCAGCGTCGGCGACGCGAACGCGCCGTAGTACAGCCGCACGAACGGGTAGCGGCCCAGGTCGACCTCCGGGTTCTGCACGAACTTGGTGATGTCGGTGCCGCCCACCACCGTCACGGTCTGGCCCGTGCAGGCCGGGGCGTTGCGCATGTTGTCGAGCATCCCCGCCAGCTGCTGGGCCCGGCTGGTGAAGAACACCACGCCGTCCGACCCCGGCTCCAGCGACGTGCACACGTCGCGGGCCAGCTGGTCGAGCGACGGCACCCGCACCTCCTGGTTGGCCGGATCCGGGGCGGGTAGCGGCAGGGTCGGGTCCTCCACCACGTACGAGTAGGTCCGCACCGTCTCGCCC
>DATCLV010000729.1:0-4235 GCA_036563745.1 Acidimicrobiales bacterium
GGCAGGGCGGCGACGGCGGTGCCGAGCGCGTCGTCGAGCGCCTCGGCCTGCGGCTCGGCGGGCGTGCAGCCTGGTCGTGTGCTCACGGCACCAGCAGCGGGGCGAGCACCCCGGCATCGGGCAGGTCCTCGAGCCCGAGGACGGCGTCGACGATCTCGTCGACCCGCGCGTCGGGGAACGGGACCGCGGCGAACGATGCGCAGTCGCGGAACTTGGCGACCACGTCGGCCTCGGTCATCGGCCGGTCGGGCGCCCGCCCGTAGGAGACCTCGACGGTGGTCCGCAAGGTCCGGCCGTCGGTCGTGTCGATCTGGACGGTGGCCGGCGGGATCGGCTCGGACCGGCGCAGCTCCGGGTCGAACACCGGGACCACCCGGTCGGCGACCGCCGCCACGTCGGGACGCCGCAGGGCGTCGGCGGTGAAGTCGCCGAGCCGCACGTCCCGGGTCACGGCGGCCGCCGCGACCGTGTAGGGGATCGAGTAGCGGGCATCCATCGCGGTGGGCGGGCGGCGGCGGACGTCCAGCGGCTCGCACAGCGCCCAGCAGTTCTCGTTGCCGGTGAGCACCCGGATCTCGGCCAGGTCGTCGGGGCTGAGGTCGTGGTCGACGACCAGGTCGATGACGGCCTGGATCGGGTTGTGGGTGATCCCGCAGGCCGGCCACGGCTTGAACGACACGCGGTCGCCCCGGAAGTCCTCGCCCAAGCCGTCGACGAGTTGCGACCGGTCGTACTCGCCGCCGAAGTACACCTGGTAGAGGCCGGTCTCCCCCTCGAAGGCGCGGGCGATGCCGGGGACGCCGCGGGCCGCCAGCTCCACCGCCACCGCCGCGCCGTGGTTGGGCCAGGCTCCGTAGATGCCGGCGATGTCGGAGCCCGTCGACCGGCGCATCTCCAGCGTGCCGGCCGCCTGGCAGAAGGCGATGCCGACGGCGTTGAACGCCCGGTCGACGTCGAGGCCGGCGATCCGGGCGGCGGTGAGCGTCGCCGAGAAGAACCCGAACAACGGCGTGGTGAACCAGTCGCTCTTCCACACGATCGAGTCGCCGAGACGGGTGCTCAGATCGTTGCCGATCGCCACCGCCGCCAGCAGCTCCCGCCCCGGGACCGGCCCCGAGGCCAAGGGCTCGCCGGTCCCGCCGGGCTCGCCGGCCGCGCTGCTCACACGCTCGGCCATGGCCAGCGCGATGGGCACCGTCGACGAGCTGGGGTGGAGGGCGATGTCGTGGGTGAGGTCGTCGTAGTCGAGGCAGTGGGCCATCGCCCCGTTGGCGAAGGCCGCCATCGCCGTCGGCACCTTGGGGCCGAACACGGCCACCGAGCTCTGCGGCCGGCCCGCGCTGTCCTGCACGAACCCGACGACGGGCCGCAGGATCGACTCGGAGAACGCCGTCGCGGCCAGCATCACACCGAGCGTGTCGAGGATCGAGAGCTTGGTGATGTGGGCCACCGGCTCGGGCAGGCGCGCGGCGTCGAAAGCGATGGCGTGCCGGGCCCAGTCGAGGCCGACGTCGGGTTGGTTGGTCATGTCGCTCGCCTCCGCTCGGTCGTGGGTCGGGACGCCGCGGGTGGGCATCCCGGATGGGGATCCCGGGTGGGACCCCGTGGTGGGGACACGGTGCGGCCGCAGCCGCGCCGGGGGGACCCGGCCGCGGCCGCACCGGTCGGCGTCAGCCTCGGACGTCGGCGAGGATCCCCTCGACCAGCGACGCCGTGTCCGGGTCGGGGTCGTCGGGACCGGCCGTGATGATGTCGTCGAGGGTGACGTCGAGGGCGCCCTCGGGCCGGAAGTCCGGGTTGCCGGCCGCCCGGTAGCTCACGACCTGGCCGTTGTCGACCAGCACCTGCTGGCCCTCCTCGCTCATCAGCCAGTCGACGAACACCAGGGCGGCGTTCGGGTGCGGGGCGTCCTTCAGCGCCATCGTCGTGTAGGTGATCGAGAACACCGGGCCCTCGGGCACCTGGAAGTCGACCGGCGCGCCCTCGTCGATCAGCGCCTTCGAGAAGGTGCTGATGCCGTGCGGCGTCCATGCCGCCTCGCCGGCGGAGATGGCCTGGTGGTTGGCCGAGCCCGACGCCGTGATCTGCGGGTTGAGGCCCGCGATCTTCTCCGAGTAGAAGGCGTCGCCCGGGTGCTCCTGCTCCTGGAAGCCGATCAGCGTGGCGATGATCGGCGAGACCGGCTCGATGAACGCCACGAGCCCGTCGTAGGCGGGGTCGACGAACGAGTCCCACTCGACCGTGTCCGGGGCGTCGGCCACCAGGTCCGTGTTCCAGAAGAGCCCGTACGGGTCACCGCCCACGGACACGACGTTGTCGACGATGGCCTCCTCCGGGAAGCCCTCGGCCGCCGGGCCGGTCGGCTCGGCGAAGCGACCCGCCGCCCCGGCCTCCGCCACCCACGCCGGGAGGGCGAAGTAGAGGGCGTCGGCCTGCACGTTGCCGGACTGGAACTCGGCGTCGAGCCGGGTCGACAGCTCGGTGGTGGGCGAGGCCAGCACCTCGACGTCGATCTCCGGGAAGGCCTCCTCGAAGGCCCCCACCATGGCGTCGACCACGCCGCCGGACGCGTACAGCGAGAGCGTGCCCTCCTCCTCGGCCGCGGCGAGGACCTCGTCCCAGTCGCCGCCGCCCGCGGGCTCCGTCGCGTCGGTCGAGCCCTCGTCCGACGCCGAGTCGGACCCGCCGCCCGGGCCGTCGCTGCTGTCGCCGCAGGCCGCGGCCGCGATGGCGAGGAGCGCCACGACCGCCACGTGGCCCCACCGCCATCCCTTGCGAGATGTCATCGTTGATTCCCCCTTCTGATGGTTGCTGTCGTCGTCACGACCCGGTCACCAGCCCGCCAAGAGGCCGCCGTCGGCGACGAGGGTCTGTCCCGTGACGAAGTCGGAGGCGCTGCTGCACAGGAAGATCAGCGCGCCGCTCAGGTCCTCCGGCTGGCCCCAGCGCCGCTGCGGGACCGCCGCGAGCACTCGTTGCTCCAGCCGGCCGTCGTCCCGCATGGCCGAGGTCAGATCGGTCTCGATCCAACCGGGGCACAGGGCGTTGACCTGGATGTTCTTGCGGGCCCACTCGAGGGCGAGGCTCCGGGTGAGCCCGACCACGCCGGACTTGCTCGACGTGTAGGCCGCCGCCCAGGCGTCCGCGGCCATCGCGATCACGCTGGCGACGTTGACGATCTTCCCGCCGCCCGCCGGCAGCATCACCTTCGCCGCCTCCCGCGCCAGCAGGAACGGGGCCCGGAGGTTCAGGGCGAGGGTGTCGTCCCATTCCTCCAGCGGGACGTCGACCGACGGGCGCACCGGGCACACGCCGGAGTTGTTCACCAGGATGTCGAGCCGGCCGGCCTGCTCGTGGACCTCGCCGACGATGCGCGCCGGGGCGTCGGGGTCGGTGAGGTCGGCGGGCACGACGATCGGGTCGTGCGCCAGGTCCTTCGCCACCTCGGCCAGCGCCTCGGCGCCCCGGGCGACCAGCGCCACGCGGGCGCCGGCCTCGTCGAGCGCCCGGGCCATACCGGCGCCGATGCCCCGGCTGGCCCCGGTGACGACGGCCACGCGGCCGGACAGGTCGAACGATGCGAGTACCGACATGGTCAGCCTTCCTTCAGCTCGAGGAGCTCGATCAGGGCGCCGTGGGCCGCCTTGGGGTGCAGGAACAGCACCGGTCGCCCGCCGGCACCGGGCCGGGGCTCGCCGAGCGTCCGCGCCCCCACGGCCGCGAGGTGCCCGGTGGCGGCGCCCATGTCGCCGACCAGGAGTCCGAAGTGGTGCAGGGCCGGCCCGCCGTCGGCCAGGTGCTGCGCGATCACCGAGTCGTCGCGGGTGGGGGCCACGAGCTGGAGGTGCCCGTCGCCGATGCGGAAGGTCGCCACCTCGACGCCGTCGGCCGGCGACGACGCCCGCTCGGGCTCGGCTCCACCGAGGAGCCGCTGGTAGGTGGCCACGGCCTCGTCGAGGTCGGGCACGGCGATGGCGACCGCCAATCCGATGGGCTGCATGTGCTTCCTCTCAGCGCCCCTCGAACCGGGGGGCGCGCTTCTCCGTGAACGCGAGGGGTCCCTCGACGGCGTCGGCCGAGGCGAACACCTGGCGACCGGCCGCTGACTCGACCGCGAACGCCGGACCGAGGGGCAGGCCCCAGCTCTCCAGGACCGCCCGCTTGATCGCCTGGACGGCGACGGGCCCGTTGCGGGTGATCTTGCGGGCCACCTCCAGGGCCTGCTCGTCGACCTC
>DATCLV010000732.1:0-4082 GCA_036563745.1 Acidimicrobiales bacterium
GTCGACGGCACGCCGGTGCCCAACATGTCCACGGTGGTCGGGATCCTGCAGACCCGCTCGCCCGGCGACGAGCTCGCGATCGAGTTCGAGCGCGACGGGGAGGCGCGCGAGGTCACGATCACCCTGGCCCCGCTCCCCCGGGCCCGCCGCTGACGCGGCGCGGACCCCGGACCACGCCGGCCACGCCGCCCGCGCGGTCGGGGCGGACGGACCTGCCGGAGCGGCCGGTGCGGGTCAGTCCCGGGCCAGCCAGCGCCGCAGCGCCCAGGCCCCGCCGGCGGCCAGCCCGGCCAGGCCCACGCCCGCCACGCCCAGCGCCACCTCCTGGCGGCGCCGCGGGCTGAGCGTCGCCCAGGGCCCCACGTCGTGGGACTCGACGGCAGCCTCCTCGCTGGTCATCGTCGCCCGCCAGCCGGCGGCGCGCAGCCCGTCGCACGCCACCACCCAGGGGTGCAGCGTGTAAGGCACCAGCTCGGGCGGGGTCGGACCGAGGCCCGAGCGGAACCGCCAGTCGGCGAACCGGTGGGCCAGCTGCTCCGGCAGGCGCACCCGGGGCGGGGCGCCGGTGAGCGACCGCACCTCCTCGCCGGTGATCACCTCGTCAGGCGCCACGTTGTAGGCGCCGTCGAGGCGCTGCTCGCGGGCCAGCGCCACGGCCGAGGCCAGGTCGTCGAGGGCGAGGAACTGCACCGGCGGCTCGACGGCCAGCTCGGGCACGGCCGGCGCCGGGCGCAGGGCCCGGATCAGCCAGTCGGTCCGGCCGGGCGTGCGCGCCGGGCGGAGGATCGTGACGGTGGTGCCGGGGTGGGCGTCGCGCCACTCGGCGGCCAGGCGCTCCAGCTCGGCCCGCTCGGACGCCCAGGTGAACCCCGGGTTGGGGCGCAGGACGGCGCGCTCGGTGAGCGGCACCGGGTTGTTCGGCCAGGCGCCGTAGACGGTCGCGTCGGACAGCAGCACCAGGTGCTCGACGCTGGCGTCGCCGGCCGCGTCGAGGAGGCGACGGGTGGTCTCGACGTCGGTGGTGGCACCGGTCGGCGTCCGCGGCGCCCCGGCGGCCAGGTGGATCAGCGACCCGACGCCGTCGAGCGCGTCCTTCAGGTCGCCGTCGGGCTGTTCGCCCAGCTCACGGACCTCGACGCTGCGGTCGGCGGTCAGCAGGTCCCGCACTTTCCGACCGAGCGGGGTACCTGCACCCGTCACCGCGACAGCAACCATCGTCACTACCTTTACCATGCTCTGTTGTGAGTGGCCCCACCGGTCCATCAGGCAACCCCTTCGAGGGGATGCCCTTCTTCGGCGACATCGCCAAGCTCCTCGGCCAGGGCGGCGGTGTCCCGTGGGACGCGGCGCGCAGCCTGGCCCTCGCCATCGCCACCGACGGCCAGAGCGAGCCGAACGTCGAACCGACCGAGCGGATCAAGCTGGAGCAGCTGGCCCGGGTGGCCGAGCTGCAGGTCGCGCACGTCACGGGGCTGTCCACGTCGATCAGCGGGCGCGAGCTCACCGTGATGCCCGTGAACCGGGCGCTGTGGGCCACCAAGACGATCGAGGCCTACCGGCCGCTGGTGGAGCGCCTGGCGTCGTCGCTGAGCGCCCAGGCCGTCCAGGACGACCCGGACGCGCTGGCCTTCGACCCCGACGACCCCTCCGAGCAGGACCAGTTCGCCGCGATGCTCGGCCCGATGCTGCAGGCGATGCAGCCGACGATGGTGGCGATGATGGCCGGGTCGATGGTCGGGCACCTGGCCCGGCGGTCCTTCGGGCAGTACGACCTGCCGGTCCCCCGGCCGGTGTCGGACGAGCTGCTGATCGTCATGCCCAACCTCGTCGAGTTCGGGGACGAGTGGAGCCTCCCCGGCGACGACCTGCGCCTGTGGATCTGCGTCCACGAGATCGCCCACCACGCCGTGCTCGGCGTCCCGCACGTGCGGGAGCGGCTCGACGAGCTGATCGCCAGCTACGCCGCCGGGTTCCGCAACGACCCGGACGCGCTGTCCGACCAGCTCGGCGCCATCGAGCCCGCCGGTGACGAGACCGGCATGGACCTGCTGGAGCGCATCCAACGGGCCCTCGGCGAGCCCGGCGCGCTGATCGGCGCCATCGAGTCCGACGAGCAGCGGCGGCTCAAGCCCCAGCTGGAGGCCATGCTGGCCGTGGTGGTCGGCGTGGTCGACCACGTGATGGACGAGGTGGGGGCCAAGCTGATCGGCAGCTACAACATGCTCACCGAGGCGCTGCGCCGCCGCCGGGTCGAGACCTCCGAGGCCGACCGCTTCGTCGAGCGGATGCTGGGCCTGGAGCTGACCCAGGCGACCTACGACCGCGGCGCCGCCTTCGTGGAGGGCGTGGTCGAGCGGGCGGGCGAGGAGGGCCTGGCCCGCCTGTGGGAGGCGAAGCGCAACCTGCCGTCGCCGCCCGAGGTCGACGCCCCGGGCCTCTGGCTGGCCCGCATCGACCTCCCCGACGACGACTGACCCCCTTCTTCGCGAACCTGCCCCCGGAACGGGGAGCGGGATCCCCGTTTCGGGGGCCGGTTCGTCCCGCCACCTCGGTGTCCCGGTCCCGGACCTCGCCCGGGCGGAATTAGCCTCGGTTCCGATGGCGGCGAGCGACGACACGAAGACGGGCTGGCAGCCGCTGGCCGGGGGGCGGCGCACCGGAGCGTCGGTGTTCCACGTGTCCCCGTTCACCCGCCTGGCCCGCACCCACGCCGCCGCGGTCGCCGCCGACACCCTGATCGCCCTGGCGCTGGCCGGGTCGCTGTTCTTCTCGATCAGCCCCACCCAGGCGAAGGAGCGCGTGGCGCTGGGCCTCGTCCTCACGATGGCGCCGTTCTCGCTCGTGGCGCCGCTGATCGGCCCGTGGCTCGACCGGGTGCGCGGCGGCCGGCGCTGGGTGGTGGTGGGCGCCAACGCCCTGCGGGCCGGCATCTGCGTGCTGATGATCGGCCACCTCGACAGTCTCCTGCTGTTCCCCGAGGTGTTCGCGGTGCTGGTGCTGTCGAAGGCCTACTCGGTGGCGAAGTCGGCGCTGGTCCCGACGCTGGTGCAGTCCGACGAGGAGCTGGTCGAGTCGAACTCGAAGCTGTCGCTGCTCTCCGGCGTGATGGGGTTCGTGGCGGCCGTGCCGGGCCTGCTGGCCAACCTGGTGGCCGGCGGCCAGGGCGTGCTGGTGCTGGCGACCGGCGTGTTCGCGCTGGCGGCGCTGTTCGGCACCCAGATCCCGCCCACCCGGGTGGCGCCCGAACGGGCCGACACGATCGAGCGGTCGGAGCTGCGGGGCGCCGGCATCCGGCTGGCGGCCTCGGCGATGGGCCTGCTGCGCGGCATGGTCGGGTTCATCACGTTCCTGATCGCCTTCGACCTGCGCCGGTCCGACGCCCCGACCTGGCAGTTCGGCGTGATCCTCGCCTCCAGCGGCCTGGGCTCGATGGCGGGGGCGGCGGTGGCCCCGGCGCTGCGGAAGGCCGACGTGCAGGAGGAGCGGATCATCCAGCTGTTCCTGGGCGTGACCGCGGCGATGGGCCTGGTCGCCGCCTACATCGGCCAGTTCCCCGGCGCCCTGGCGATGGCGCTGGCGGTCGGCATCGCGGCCGCGGGGTCGAAGCTGGCGTTCGACTCGATCGTCGGGCGTGACGCCCCGGACGCCAACCGGGGCCGCTCGTTCGCCCGGTTCGAGACCCGGTTCCAGCTCGTGTGGGTGCTCGGCGCCCTGATCCCGGTGGTCGTGCCGAGCCGGCTGGAGATCCCGTCCCGCCTCGGTTTCCTGTTCGTGGCCGGGGCGGCCGCGTTCGCCCTGGCGACGTACCTGGCCGGCGTCCGGGCGGTGGCGGCGGGCAAACCGATCCCGGAGCGGCGGAACCCGGCCGGCCGGCTGGTGCGCCGGGGCGTCGACCGGCTGCGGGAGAAGAAGCTCGACGGCACCCGCCCCGCGCCGAGCCCCAGGAAGGCGCGGAAGGCGAAGCAGGAGCGCGAGAAGGACGACGCCGCGGCGACCACGCCCGAGGCGGCGGCGCCGGCCGAGGTCCCGGTGCCGGCGACCGTCGAGGTCGAGACGGCGACCGCCGCGCTGCCGCCACCTCC
>DATCLV010000741.1:0-19141 GCA_036563745.1 Acidimicrobiales bacterium
GCCCTGGGCGGTGAGCGGCTTGGCCATGTGGCCGTACCAGTCGTCGCCGCCGCTCATCCGCTCGGCCACCGACGCCAGCGCCCCCGGGGCCAGCACGAAGTCCGACAGCGCCAGCGTCCCGCCGGGTCGCAGCACCCGCGCCGCCTCGACGAAGAACGCCTTGCGGCTCGGGAAGTGGAAGACGCACTCCACCGCGAGCACGTGGTCGAGCGTCCCCGACGCCACCGGGAGGCGGCAGCCGTCGCCGGCGACGAAGGCGATCGGCGGGTCGCCGGACCCCACCAGCCGGGCCGCCCACCGCACCTGCCGCTCGTCGATGTTGAGGCCGGTCAGCCGGCACCCGGGCAGCCGCGACCGGACGAGGTCGAGCGTGCCGCCGAACCCGCAGCCGACGTCGAGGACCCGTGCCCCGGCGGTGACGCCGGCGGCCGCCACCACGTGGTCGGTCATGGCCTCGGCGGCGGCGAAGTAACGCTCGGGGCTGTCGTCGTCCCGCTCGGGGTTGTCGAACAGGCCCCAGTGGAAGTGCCGCCAGAACGCCGGCGGCTCGCCGCCCGCCTCCAGGTGGCGGAGGGCGGAGTCGACGTAGGAGAACTCGACGCTGGTCATCGGCCGCTCGACTCCCGCGCTCAGGTGGGCGCCGGCCCGTCGGGCCGCTTGCGGAAGGCGAGCACGTGGTACTCCCAGCCGCCGCCCCGGGCCAGGCGCTCCACGGCGTCGACGGTGGTGACGCCGTCGACGGAGCCCGACTCCGTGTACAGCCGCCGGAGCGCCGGGTAGGTCGGCAGGGTGCCGGCGGTGACGTTCTCGTCGACCAGCAGGTCCATCCCCACGCTGCGGCCGGTGCGCTCGTAGCCGGCGCTGGTGAGCGGCGTCGCCGACCGGCCGTACCACTCCCCCAGCCCCGCCGACTGGACGTTGGCCGCCAGCGTCGTGACCTGCTTGGAGTCCATCACGAAGTCGGACAGGGCCAGCGTGCCGCCCGGCTTCAGGACCCGGGCCGCCTCGCGGAAGAACCGCTTGCGGCTGGGGAAGTGGAAGACGCACTCGACCGCCAGCACGTGGTCGATCGTCCCCGACGCCACCGGCAGCCGGCAGCCGTCGGCGGTGACGAACCCGACCGGGTCGGGGCCGTCGGTCATGAGCCGTCGGGCCCACTGGAGCTGGCGCTCGTCGATGTTGATCCCGGCCAGCCGGCAGCCGGGGTTGCGGCCGCGGATGTGGTCGAGGGTGCCCCCGAACCCGCAGCCGACGTCGAGGACCCGCCGGCCGTCGGCCACCTCGCCGGCGGCGACGATCCGCTCGGTCATGGCCTCGGCGGCGGCGAAGTAGCGCTTGGGGTCGTCGTCGAGGTCGTCGGGGTCGTCGAACAGGCCCCAGTGGAAGTGGCGGAGGTAGCCCGGGGGCTCGCCACCCGCGTCCATGCGCTCGATCTCGGCGTCGATGTACGGCAGCGTCACCATCGTCAGGTTCCCTTCGCGGACGGGGCGGTGGACGGCGGGGAGGTCGGGGAGGCCGGCTCGGCGGACGCCGGCGCCCGGGTGAGCAGCGCCTCCAGCCGGTCGGCGGCGGCCGCCGGCCCGCCGGCGCCCTCGAGCGAGGCCCGCAGGCGCCCGGCCGCGGCCCGGGGGCCGGGGTCGGTGAGCACGGTCCTGAGCGCGTCCCGCAGCTCGGCCGGTGCCACGCGGGTGAACTTCACCCGCACCCCGGCGCCGGCCCGTGCCACCTGGTCGGCGATGATCGGCTGGTCGTCGCGGATCGCCGCCACCACCAGCGGGAGGCCGTGGGCCAGCGACTCGCACACGGTGTTGTGCCCGCCGTGGCAGACGACCGCGTCCATGCGGGGCAGGAGCGCCAGCTGCGGCACCCACGACCGCAGCAGCACGTTGGGCGGCGGGTCGGGGACGAGGCCCGGCGGGGCGACGACGACGGCCCGGGCGTCGAGGCCGCGGAACGCCTCGGCCACCACGGTGAAGAACCGCTCGCCGGTCTTCCAGTTGAGCGTGCCCAGCGACACGAGGACGTTCGGCCGCCCGTCGCCGGGGTCGCCCAGCCAGTCCCACGGGAACGACGGGTCGGCGGGCCGGTCGCCGAACGACGGGCCCACCAGGGCGTAGTGGTCCGGGAGCGACCCGACCGGCCCCACCAGGTCGGGCACGGTGAACGCCAGCAGCAGGTGGGGCGAGAAGCGGGGGTCGACCGCCGCCGCCCGCTCGGGGGCGACGCCCGCGGCCCGCAGCACCCCGGCCATCTGGTCACGGAGCCAGGCGGCGACCTTCGGCAGCGCCTCGATGGGGTCGACCAGGTCCGCCGACGTGGTGGCCGACGTCGCCCACGGCAAGCCCCGGGCCTCGGCGACGGCGGCGCCGGCCAGGGCGTGCTGGTCGACCAGCAGCACGTCGGGCCGGAACCCGTCGACCGCGGCGAACGTGCCGGGGAGCATGTGGTGGGCCAGCGGCAGCACGCAGGTCTCCCACAGGCTGGCGAAGCCGCCGATGCCGCCGGTCCGCTTCTCCAGCCGGGCGTTGGTGGCGTCGACGATGGCCTGGGGCACGGCGTCGGCCACCGGCAGGAACGGTGCGCCCGGGGGCAGCAGGTCGGCGATCACCTCGGGGTGCCCGGCCCACGCCACGGTGTGGCCGCGGTGGACCAGCTCGCGCCCCACGGGCACGGTGGGGTTGGTGTGCCCCACCAGGGGCGGGACGACGACCAGGAACCGTCCCACGGCCCGTTCAGCCTCCCGGGGCGATCGGGGCCACGGCCGCCGGCGCTGCCGTCGCGACCGCGCCGTGGCGGGCCACGTGGTCGGCGATGAGCTGCCCGACCTCCCGGGTGAGGGAGAAGATGCCCAGGTGGTCGACGCCCTCGATCTCGTGGAGCTCGGCGTGCGGCACGTAGTCCTGGAGCAGCGGCTTCAGCGGGTACATCATCGACCCGGTGCCGAACACGGCCGACAGCGGGCAGCGGATCGCCGCGTAGTCGTCGGCGCCGAGGTCGGGCTCGGTCTGCAGGTCGTCGAGCACCGAGGTGCCGAGGAGGAAGCGCCGGGCCCGGGCCTCCACCGCCTCGGCCTTCCGCCGGGAGGTGAGCCCCAGCAGGTCCATGACCTCCTCGATGGTGTGGTCGCGGCGGAGGACGGACGCCGCGGTCTCCATCGGGGCCCGGATCATCATCGTCCAGCCGGGCGAGGCGATCAGCGGGTCGAGCAGGAAGACCGAGCCGACGCGGTCGCCGTGCAGCATCGCCGCCCGGGTGGCGACGGCGCCGCCGTAGCTGCAGCCCACCAGGTGGACCGGCACGTCGATGGCGAGGGCGTCGAGCAGGGCGGCGAGGTCGGCGACGTGGTCGTCGAGGTGGTAGCCGGTGGGCGGCACCTCGGAGCGGCCGTGGCCCCGCAGCGCGTAGAGCACGACGTCGGCGGTGCTCGCCAGGGGCATGCCCAGCGTGAAGGACAGGCCCGAGTGGTCGACGATGCCGAGCCCGTGGATGAACACGACCACCGGGCGGTCCTCGTCGCGAGGGCCGACCCAGTAGCGGTTCACCCGCAGCTCGACGCCGTTGGCGCGGACGGTGGCCACGGTGCGATGGCGGCGGCGGGCCGGCTCAGGCGGCGAGCTGCCGCAGCGAGGCGACGATGAACTCGACGACGTCGCGCAGGGTCAGCTCCACCAGCTCCTCGAGCTCCATGGCGGAGAACCAGGTGACGAAGTCGACGCGGCCCTCGTAGGTGTCGATGAGGCGCTCGGAGATCTCCATGACCTCCATGCTCTCCAGCTCGATGTCCTCGGCGAAGGTCGAGTCGAGGCCGACCTGGCACTCGTCGTAGTACCAGCGGCCGACCACGGCGACGATGGCCTCCTCGACCGTGCGGTGGACCTCGTCGAACAGCGGGTCGCCGGTCTCGGCGCGCGCGTCGGCGGCCACGGCGGGTTGAGTGCTCATGGATCTCCCCCATCAAGTTCCACGTGTGCACCGTGACAGTAAGCGAGGCGGGCGGTTGTTGACAACCGGTTGCATCTGAGTTGCAAGTA
Organism: Acidimicrobiales bacterium; assembly: GCA_036563745.1. Lineage (GTDB taxonomy): Bacteria > Actinomycetota > Acidimicrobiia > Acidimicrobiales > VFJN01 > DASXTK01. The sequence goes on from DATCLV010000741.1 coordinate 4,032, forward strand.
CTGACCCGAGGTCGCGGACGCTTCAGGTTTCTTGACACCTTTTCGGACCCCCGGGATACTGAGGCCGATGGGGGGAGCTGGGGAGATCGCCATCGTCGGCATGGCCTGCGTCATGCCGGGCGCGCCGGACGTCGAGACGTTCTGGGGGAACATCGTGGACGGGGTCGACTCCGTCTCCGAGGTGCCCCCCAGCCGGTGGGTCACGGCCCGCCACTACGACCCGCACTACGAGCCCGGCCGCGACGCCGACGAGCCCATGTCGATCTCGAAGTGGGGCGGCTTCGTGCCGGAGGTGGGCTTCGACGCCCTGGCCTGGGGCATCCCACCGGCCAGCCTGGCGTCGATCGACCCCGCGCAGCTGCTCGCGCTCAAGGCCGCCACGGGGGCGCTGGAGGACGCCGGCTACGGCACCGGTGAGGGCCACCGGCCCTTTCCCCGGGAGCACACGTCGGTGGTGTACGCCACCGGGTCCGGCGGGGCGTCGGAGCTGCCCGCCGGGTTCATGCTGCGGCTCCTGCTGCGCAGCCACGGCATCACCGCCGCCGACCTGCCGCCCGAGCTGGCCGCCCACCTGCCGCAGCTCACCGAGGACGGCCTGCCGGGCGTGCTCACGTCGGTGATCGCCGGCCGGGTCGCCAACCGCCTCGACCTCGGCGGCAAGAACCTCGTCGTCGACTCGGCGTGCGCGTCGGTGCTGGTGGCGCTCGACATCGCCCGCAACGAGCTGCTCGGCGGCAGCAGCGACATGGTCCTGTGCGGCGGCGTCGACCTCCACAACGGGGTGGTCGACTACGTGTCGTTCACCGCCGCCCAGGCGCTGTCCCGCAGCGGCCGCTGCCGGGCGTTCGACGTCGACGCCGACGGCATGACCCTCGCCGAGGGCTGCGGCTGCCTCGTGCTGAAGCGCCTCGAGGACGCCGTCGCCGACGGCGACCGCGTCTACGCCGTGGTGCGGGGCGTGGCCGGCTCGTCGGACGGCCGGCACCTCGGCCTGACCGCGCCCCGCCAGGAGGGCCAGGAGCGGGCGGTGCGCCGGGCGTACCACGGCACCGGCATCTCGCCCACCGAGATCGGCCTGGTCGAGGCCCACGGCACGGGCACCCCGACCGGCGACCGGACCGAGCTGGCCACCACCACCGCCGTGTTCGCCGAGGCGGGCGTGGCCCCGGGCTCGGTGGTGATGGGGTCGGTGAAGTCGAACATCGGCCACATCAAGTGCGCGGCGGGGATGGCGGCGCTGATCAAGACCGCCAAGGCGCTGTACCACGGCGTCCTGGCGCCCACGCTGCACATCCGGACCCCGATCGAGGAGTGGGACCCGGCCACGTCGCCGTTCGTGTTCCGCGACCAGGCCCGGCCGTGGCTGGCCGAGCGGCGGATGGCGGCGGTGTCGTCGTTCGGGTTCGGCGGCACCAACTTCCACGCCATCCTCGAGGCGCCGGCAGCGGGCGCCCCGGCCGACTCGGCCGAGCCGTCGGCGTCGGGCCGGCCGCACTGGCCGTCGGAGCTGGTGGCCGTCCGGGCGCCGGACGATGCCGCGCTGGCCACCCGCCTGGAGGCGCTGGCCGGGCGCCTGGCCGACGAGCTCGAGCCGCCCCGGCAGGCCGACCGCTGGCGGCTCCGCGATGTCGCGGCGGCCGAGACCCGGGCGGGCGACGGGCCGGTGCGGCTGGTCCTCGTGGCCGACGACCTCGACGACCTGGCCGCCAAGGTCGACGCCGCCCGCGCGGGTGGCGCCCCGACCGAGGGCGTGTACCCGGCCGTGGACCTCGGCGCCGACGGCGACGATCCGCCGGGCGTCGCCTTCCTGTTCGCCGACGACGCCACGGCCGCCCGGCCGGGCATGGGCGCCGACCTGGCCGTCGCGTTCCCCGCCGCCCGGGCCGCGCTGGTCGGCACCGACCCGGCGGTGCTGGACGCCATGTGGCCCGGCCAGGCCTTCGCCGTCGTGGCCGACGCCCAGCGGGCCGCGCTGGCGGCCGTCGCCCCCGCCGCGCTCGAGGCGGCCGCGACGATCGGTGCCGCCGCCCTCCGGGCGCTGGGCGTGACCCCGGATCGGCTCGCCGGCCGGGTGCCCGGCGGCGCCGGGGGCGCCGCCGTCGCCGTCGACGCCGACGGCTTGCGGGCCCTGGCCGACGAGGGCGTCCGGGTGTTCGTGGAGGTGGGTCCCGGCGACGCGCTGACCCGCCGGGTCGGCGCCGCGCTCGGGGACGTGCCCCACCTGGCCGTCGCCACCGACGTGGCCGGCCGCCACGGGCTCACCACCTTCCTCCACGCGGTGGCGCAGCTGCTGGCGGCCGGGGTCGACGTCGACCTCGACGCCCTGTTCGCCGGCCGCGACGCCCGGCCCGACCGGTGGGACGACCCGCCCCGGAAGCCGCTGTGGATGGTGAACGGCCACTACGCCCGGGCCGCCTCGGGGGCCAGCCTGCCCAAGGGCCTCCACCCCGCCGACGAGGCGCCGCTGCTGGCCTTCGCCAACGGCAGCGGCAACGGGAACGGCTCGGCGGCCGCGTCGGGTGCCCCGGCGGCGGGCGGGGCGGACGGCGACGGCGCCCCGGCCCCCGAACGGGCCAGCGGGCTGAGCGACCTGGACCTGGCCGTGGTGACCGAGTACCTGAAGATCGTGCAGGGGACGATCGCCACGGGGAGCGAGATCATCCGGCACGAGGCCGGCCGGCGATGACGGCCCCACGCCGCCGCAGCGCACCGGCGGCGGGCCGGGGGCGAGGGGGGACGATGGCAGGGGACGACGATCCGGTCGTGTGGTGGGTCGCCGGGGCCGACGCGGGCGAGCTCCGGTCCCGGCTCGACGAGCTGGGCGACGGCGACGGGCCGCCCGGGGTCGTCGAGGTCGGCGACGGGCCGGCCCGCCTCGGCATCGTGGCGCCCGACGAGCGGAAGCTCCGGCTGGCCCGGCGGATGCTGAAGGAGGGCCAGACCTGGCGGGGCCGCAGCGACCTGTGGTTCACGCCCGCCGGCCTGGCCGGCGCCGGGGGCAAGGTCGCGTTCCTGTTCCCGGGCGTGGAGCCCACGTTCGGCCTGGACGACGACGATCTGGCGGGCCTGGCCGGGCGGCTCGGCCTCGCCGCCCCACCCGTGGTCGACGACTCGGTGGCCCACCGCGGCGCCTCGATCGTGCGGCTGGGGATCTTCCTCGACGAGGTGCTGCGCCGCCTAGGCGTGACCCCCGACGTGATCGCCGGGCACAGCATCGGCGAGTGGAGCGGCTCGGTCGCGGCCGGGATCTTCACCCGGGCCGACGCCGACGCGCTGGTGCAGGGCATCGACCTCGGCGGCGTCGACCTGCCCGACCTCGACTTCGTGGCCCTGTCGGCCGGGGTCGACGAGGTCGAGCCGGTGATCGCCGCCATCGAGCACGTGGTGGTGTCGCACGACAACTGCCCCGGCCAGACCGTGGTGTGCGGCCCGCCCGCGGCCGCCGACCGGGCGCTGACGGCGCTCCGGGAGGCGGGGATCCTCGGCTACACGCTCGACTTCCAGTCGGGGTTCCACACGCCGTTCATCGAGCCGGCGCTCGCCGAGTTCCGCGACTACCTGAACGGGCTGGCGATCGCCCCCGCCGGGGTGCCGATCTGGTCGGCCACGACCACCGGGCCCTACCCCACCGGCCGGGAGGAGATCATCGAGCTGCACCTGCGCCACCTGGTGGAGCCGGTGCGGTTCCGGCCGGTGGTCGAACGGCTCCACGACGAGGCCGGGGCCCGGATCTTCGTGCAGGTGGGCGTCGGAACGCTGACCGGCTTCGTGGAGGACACCCTCCGCGACCGCGACCACGCCACGATCGCCGCGGTCACCCCGAAGCGCACGGCGCTGGCGCAGTCGTGGCGCCTGCTCACGGCCCTGTGGGTGGAAGGCGTGGCGGTCGACCCCTCGCCGCTCCTCTCCGAACCTGCCCCCGAAACGGGGAGCCGGCTCCCCGTTTCGGGGGCAGGTTCGACGGGGGTGGGGGCGACGATCGTCGCCGCCGCGGAGCTCCTCACGATGGCGGCGCGGGCCGGTCAGGACGTCCTGGAGGTCCTCGGCGCCCGGCTCGTCCCCGCGGCCGCCGGCGGCGGCGCCACCCCGGCGCTCGCCCCGGCCATGGCCACGGCCATGGCCACGGCGACGGCGACCGCCCCGGCACCCGTCGCGGCCCCGCCGCCGCCTCCGCCACCGCCGCCCGCGGCACCCGTCGACGACACCCCGCCCGACGCCCGGGCGTGGACCGGGCCGCGACCCTGGCCGACCGGGAAGGTCGTCCTCCGGCGGCGGCTGTCGCTGGAGAACATGCCGGAGACCGTCGACCACTCGCTGTACCACCAGCCGCCCGGCTGGCCCGACGTCACCGACGGCTTCCCGATCGTGGCGATGACCACCCAGATCCAGCTGCTCCAGGACATCGCCGCCGAGTTCGCCGGCGACCGGGACGTGGTCGAGGTGTTCGGGGTCCGGAACCTGCGGTGGCTCGACCTGTCGACGCCCCAGGACGTCGACATCACCGTCACCCCCAAGGGCGACGACGTCCTGGCCGTGGCGCTGGGCCCCTACTGCCGGGCCAACGTGCGGGTCGGCCGGTTCGCCCCGCCGCCCCCGCACGAGCCCCGGGCGCTCGGCAACCCCCGCGCCACGTGGCACACGGCCGAGGAGATGTTCCGCTACGGGATCATGTTCCACGGCCCGTCGTTCCAGGGCATCAACGTGCTGGGCCCCACCGGCGACGACGGCATCCAGGCCGAGTTCCACCACCTCGACACGCCGGGCTCGCTGCTCGACAACCTCGGCAAGATCGTCGCCTACTGGGTGATCGACCAGCGCCGGAACGCCGGCGAGTCGCCGCTGCCGATCGGCGTCGACCGCATCACGTTCTTCGGCCCCGAGCCCACCCCGGGGGTCGACCTCCACTGCGACGTGCGCATCCGGAAGCTGGAGCTCGACCAGGTGCAGGCCGACGGCGTGATCGTCCTGCCCGACGGCCGGGTGTGGTGCCGGGTCGAGGGGTGGACGTCGAACGTGTTCCACATCGACCAGGTGATGGAGCCCGTCTACCACCGCACCTCGACCAACTTCGCCGACGAGCCCCAGCCCGGCGGCTGGAGCGTGACGATCGAGCGGTGGCCCACCGGCGCCGGTCGGGACCTCACCTCCCGCCGGTTCCTCAACCGGGCCGACCGGGAGGCGTACGGCCGGCTCAACCTGCTGCAGCAGCGACGGTGGCTGATCGACGTCATCGCCGCCAAGGAGGCCGTGCGGCGCTGGCTGGGCGAGCGGGGCATCGAGGCCTACCCGGTGCACGTGCAGCTGGAGCCCGAGGGCGAGCGCCGGTTCCGGGCCCACAGCCCGCTGATCCCGGAGGGCCACGACCTGCGGGTGACGGTGTCGGCGCTGAACTGGCTGGCCGTGACCGTGCTGGGCGACGGGGTGTGGCGCGACATCGAGACCCGGGAGGTCCCGCCGGGCGCCGACCCCGAGGCGGTGGCCCGGGAGGCGGCCGACGCGCTCCGGGCCCGGAACCCCGGCGTGCCGGTGGCGTCGGTGCCGGCCGCGCCGCACGTGACGCCGAGCAGCATCGAGATCGTCGTGATCCCCGACTTCGCGGTCGCCTGGACCGAAGCGGGGTGATCCCGCGGTGCCGGGCCGCCGGAGCGCACCCGATCCCACAAGGCGGACGCCGCACCACCTCGTCGACACCCTGGAGGAGGCGGTGCGCATCGCCGCCGGCCACGGCGAGGTCCTGGTCGTCGACCTGGAGAACACCCTGGTCGACTACCGGTCGACGCCCGCCCGGCGCGACGCGGCCATGGCCGAGGTCCTGGTGCTCGCCGCCGCCACCGGCCGGCTGCGCCGGGTGGCGTTCGTGTCGAACGCCCGCTTCCGGCTGACCGCCCCGGCCCACGACGGGCTCGCCGTCCACGCCCTCACCAAGGCCCGCAAGCCCTACGTCCGGCTGCCCCCGCTGCGGCACCTCCGGGCCGAGCTGGCCGGGGCCGCCGTCTACGGCGACCAGCCGCTCACGGACGGCCGGCTGGCTCGGAACCTGGGCGGGATCTGGCTGCAGCCCCGGCACGCCCACCACGCCGACGGGGACGAGCCGTGGTGGCCGCGGGTGATGCGACGCCGGGGTCGCCGGGTGGTGCGCCGTCACTTCCGGTCGGCGACGCCGGTGCCGCCCCCGACGGCGACGGCGTCGGCCGACCCGGCCGACCCGACGGCTGCGCCGACCGCGCCGACGGCCCCGGCTGAAGGTGCAGCGCCGCCGGCGTGAAGTTCCGGTAGACCGCCGGGGTCGTCACCACCACCGCCAGCAGCAGCACCATCTCGGCCCGCCCGTCGCCGGTGGCGAGCAGCCCGCCTGCGCCGACGGCGAGCGCGACCGCCACCGCGCCGGCCCACGGCGACGGCCACACCACCAGCAGCGCCGGGGCGACGCCGGCGGCCAGCACGACCAGCAGCGCCACCCGGGCGGCGCCGGGCGAGCCGCCCAGGCCCACGCCCACCAGCACCGCGGCCACGGTCGCCGCCGCCAGGAGCCCGGCCACCAGGTGGGCGCCCCCGCCCCGGAGGCAGGGCCGCTCGTGGCGGGCCGGGTCGTCGCCGAGCAGCTCCGCCATCGTGGCCAGGTGGGCCTTGCTGGCCAGGACCGTGGTGTCGTCGCCCTGGCGGAGGCCCGCCACCTCGAGCAGCCAGGCCCCGACCACCCCGAGCGTGCCGAAGAGCCAGCCCAGGGCGACGGCGGCCGCGACGACCGCCCCGCTCGCCCCGGCCAGCGCCACGCCGAGGCCGACCCGGATGGCGTAGCCGGCACCCACCAGGACGACGACCGCCAGCGCACCCCGCCGCCGCAGGAACAGCGGCCGGTCGGGACGCACCGCGGGCCCGGCCCCGCCGTCCCGGACCGCCCGGCGCATGGGGGCGCGGGCGGCCTCGTAGGCGGCGGTGGCGACGGCGACGCCCAGGGCCGCGACCAGCGTGACCCGGCGGGCGGGGTCGGACAGCGACGCCACGGCCGCCAGGCCGAGCACGATCCGGGCGACCAGCACCGCCGCCGACCACCGGCGGGCGTGGGCACCGGGCGGCAGCCGCTTGCGGCCCTCGGCGGCCACGTGCTGCCGGTCGACCTCGGCGTCGGCCAGGTCGTTGAGCATGTAGCGGGCCTGGTAGAGCACCAGCTCGAACACGACCCAGGCGACGAGCGCGGTCGTGGGCGGGACGGCGTCGGGCGCGCCGGCCACGTGGACGAGGCCGTAGCCCAGCGCGGCCAGCGGCATCTTGGCCCGGGCCTCGTCGGGGCGGGGCAGGGCGAGGTAGCCGGCGAGCGAGCGCGCCGCCATCAGCCCACCCCGGCCCCGGTGTCAGCCATCGGCCCGTCGCGCCTCGCCGCGGCCCCGGCCTCGGCCCGGCGCGGGGTCAGCGGACGTCGTCCCACCACCCCTCGTCGCTCCCGTGCCCGGGCTGGTCCGCCGGTCGCCACTCCAGCTCGGCGGGCCAGCCGTCGGCCGTCTGCTCGTGCCGCAGGCTCTCGGGCGGCGGCAGCGACGGGCGGTCGGGCGGTGCCGGACGCAGCTCCGGCCCCTCGGGCGGCAGCAGCCGCTCGCGGCGGTCCGGGCGGCCCGAGCGCGGGATCGGCCCGGGGCCGCTGGGCGGCAGCGGCGACGCGTCGGGATCGTCGTGGCGGGACGCCCGGCCCCCGGCCGGCGGCACGCCCGGCACCAGCGGCGGGATGCCCCCGCCCCGGGTGGTCAGCTCGGGGGTGCTGCCGAGGCTGGGGCCGTCGTCGTCCCGCTCGCGGTCCCGGTCGCGGCCGCGCTCCGTCTCGGCGGGCCGGCGAGGCTTCTTCTTGCCCTTGCCGCCGCCCTTGGCCTTGGCGCTCTTGCGGGCGTCGCGGTCGCGCTCCTTCTCCTTGGCCTTGCCGAACAGCTCGTCGAAGTCGAGGTCGCCGTCGGGCGCCCGCTGCGGACCGGGCCCGGGATCCCGGGGCCCGAGCGGGTGGTCCCGGGGCCCGAGCGGGTGGTCCCGCGGGCCCAGGGGGTGGTCCCGCGGGCCCAGGGGGTGGTCGGCCGGCGACGGGTCGTCGACCGGGAAGTGCTGCGAGAACGGCCCGGGCGTGCGACCCTGCTCCTCGGGACGCACCCGGCGGGTGCCGGTCGCCGGGCTGGGCGGTGCCGGCGCGGCGGGCCGGGCCGGGGCCGACGGCGGGCGGCCCGGGGCGACGTCGGGGAGCCGCGCCAGCTCCTCGGCGGGCCCCAGCGGCCGGGGACCGCCGGCCGGCTGGTCGTGGCGGGACGGCCGGCCGCCCGCGGGCGGCAGGCCCGGGACCAGCGGCGGGATCGCCGGGGTCGAGCCCGTGGCGCGGCCGGGCACCACCGGCGTCTGGCCGGTGGGGACGCTCGGCGGCGGGCCGGGGAGGCCCGGCAGCAGCGGCTGGTGGAGGTTGGGCATCTGCCCGGTGGTCGGTGGTGGCTGCCGGGGCGGCAGCAGCGGGTCGGGTGCCGCGGTGGCCCGCGGCCCGCGGCGCGGCGGCAGCTCGAGGTCGTCCTCGCCGAACTCGTTGCGGGTCGGCGCCGGCGACCGGCCCCCGAAGCCGCCGGGCCCACCCGGACCGCCCGTCACGGCCGGCGTGCCGTGGGGCGGCGTGTGGCGCCGGCCGCCGAAGCCGCCGGGCGCGCTGGGCACCGACCGGACACCGCCGGCGGGTGTCGTCTGCCGGCCGCCCGGGCGACCGGGCCCGTTCCCGGTCCCGGGACCGCCGCTGCCGGCGCCCGCGGGCGTCCCCGGGCGCGGCCTCGGGCGGGGCGGCGCGGGACGGCCGAGGGTGGTGCCGCCCGTCGCCGGGCGGCCGTCGCCGACGGGCGGCACCTCGCCGGTCCGCACGACGTCGACGTCGCCGGTGAGCGGCTCCCCGGGCCGGACCGGGCGCTGCGGCCGGGGCCAGATGCTGGGCGGTGGGTCCTGCGCCGGCAACTGCATGGGCGTGCTCATCGCCACCGGCCGGCCCAGGGCCTGGCCGGGCGAAGGCGGCGCCCCGGGTGGCCACTCGTCGGCCTCGGGCTCCCCCGCACCGGGGTCGTCCCAGCCGGGCACGTCCCGACCCCGGGCGGCCGGGACCTCGGACGTCGGGTGGCCGGGCAGGCGGCCGGTCGTGGCGACCGCGGGCACGATCGGCCAGCTCCCGGACGGCCAGGGACCGGCGGCCGCCGCCGCCTGGTCGTCGTCGGTGCGCGGTGGCGGCCCACCGGGCAGCGGCCCGCCGTGGCGGAACGACCCACCCGGGCCGGTCCCGTCGCCCGGGCGCCCGGGACGTCCGGCCGCGGCCGGCCGCTCGATCCCCTCCCGCTCGCCCGCCGGGCCACCGGGCCGCCCCGGGCCGCGCCGGCGGCCCGCACCGGGACCACCGGGACCACCCGGGCCGCCAGGACGGCCTGGGCCACCGGCACCGCCGGCACCACCGGGACCACCCGGGCGGCCACGGCCCCGAGCGGGACCACCCGGGCCTCCGGCCCGAGCCGCGACCTCGCCGGCACCGGGGTCGGTCGACCCGTCCGGCGGGGGTCGGCGGCGCCGCGACCGCAGCCGCTCCTCGGCGAAGCGGTCCCAGCTCGGCCCCTCGTCCTCGGCACCCCCGCCCCCGGCCCGATCGACCATGCCGGCCGCGGCGGCCGGCGCCTCCTCGACCAGCTCCTCCCAGTCGACGGCCTCCCGCTCGGGCGCGGCGGGCACCGGCGCGCCGGTGGCGTCGTCCCACTCGGTCACCGCCCGGCGCACCTCGGCCGTGTCGCGCCGCGGGCGACGGGGCGGCTCGGGTGCCCGGGCGCGGTCCGCCTCGTGGTCGTGGTCGCGGTCGTCGTCGGGGCGGCGGCGACCCAGCGGGCGCAGCGGCTCCTCGTCGAGCGGCCGGGGCCCCGGCCAGGCGCCCGACGACGGCTCCCGCGGCGGGGGCCACTCGCCCGACAGCGACTCGTCGTCGGGCACGATCCCGGTCTCGTGCCTCCGGTCGGACGGGGGCCATTCGCCGGACAGCGACTCCTCGCCCCACTCCCCCGACGGCAGGGGCGACAGGGGCGGCGGCTCCACGGGCGTCGGCGCCGGCGGCGCCGGCGCGTCCACCCGGGCCACCGGGCGGGACGGCCCGTCGCTCCGGCTGACGTCGCGCAACCCCGGCCCACCGGGCCCACCGGGCCCACCCGGCCCGGCGAGACCGACGGGACCACCGGCACCGGCACCCGCGCCCGCACCGGCGAACCGGGCGCCCCGCCCACCGAACTCCGGCGCCCGGCCCGGCGGCTCGGGCGGCGGCGCCGGCGAGGACACGAGCGCGGCGGCCGCGGCCCGCCGTTCGGCCTGGCGCTGGGTCACCGGCATCCGCAGGGGCGGCGCCTCGGGCTCCTCCCGGGCCGGGGCGACGGGCCGGTTCCGGGTCCACTCCTCGCGGGACACCCCGCCCACGATGCGGCCGTCGGCCATGTTGAGGATCCGGTCGCCGTAGCGGGTCATGCGGGCGTCGTGGGTCACGACGATCGCCGCCGCGCCCCGGGCCTTCACCTCCGACACGATCAGCTCCATCACCTGCTGGCCGAGGTCGGAGTCGAGGGCCGAGGTCGGCTCGTCGATGAGCACCAGCTCGGGCGCGTTCATCAGCGCCCGGCCGATCGCCACCCGCTGGCGCTCGCCGCCCGACAGCTGCGACGGCAGGTTGTTGAGGCGGTGGCCCAGGCCCAGCTCCTCCAGGAGCCGGTCGGCGCGGCGCTTGGCCTCGCCCCGCCGCCGCCGGGCCAGCTCGGCCACCACCAGCAGGTTCTCCCGGGCGGTGAGGAACGGCACCAGGTTCACGGCCTGGAAGATGAAGCCCACCCGCTCCCGGCGGAACGCGGTCAGGCGCCGGGCCGACAGGCGCGTGATGTCCTCCCCCGCCACGATCACCCGGCCCGAGGTCGCCGACAGGAGCCCGCCGGCGATCGACAGCAGCGTGGTCTTGCCCGAGCCCGAGGGCCCCAGGAGGGTCACCACCTCGTCGGCGCCCACGTGCAGGTCCACGTTGTCGAGGGCGATCAGCTCGGCCCCACCGACCTCGTAGGCCTTGGAGACCCCGATCATCTCCAGTGCGTCACTCGGCATCGCTCGACCACCCGCTCCAGTCCGTCCTCAACCGATCGCGTCCGCTGGATCGACGCGCACGACGCGCCGCAGGGACAGGGCACTTCCCACGACGGCCGCGACCCGCAGCGCCACCGCCGTCTCGATGAACCGCGCCATGCGCATCTCCGTGGGGAGCTCGATGGGGAGGTTCGTCAACCCCCACGTGAGCAGCGCGGCCGCGTACAGCGCCAGGTCGGTGATGAACAGGACCTGCGCCACCATGCCGAAGAAGATCTGGCCCGACGAGGCCCCCAGCGCCTTCATCACGGCGTACAGGGGAGCACGTTCGAGCGTCACGAACGAGAGGAACAGCCCGACCACCACCAGCGCCACCATGAGCGTGACGATGCGGATGTAGCCGAACGTCGAGGCCTGCTGCTTCACGCCCGGCATCGCCTGGATGGCGGCCGAGCGCGTCATCGTCTGGGTCTCGCCGCCGGTGGCCTCGTCGATGGCGGCGGCCACGTCGTCCGAGTCGGCGCCGGGCTCGAGGGTGATCAGCAGCGCCTGGGACGCCGCGCTCTGGACCGTGTTCTCGTCGACCTCGGGCTGGCCGTAGGCGGCGAGCCAGGTGGACTTGTCGACCACCAGGCCACCGGAGAACAGGAGGTTGGTGCCCTTGGTGAAGCCCACCACCCGCACCGGCACCCGGAACGGGCCGAGCACGATCTCGCTGCCCTCCGCGAGACCGGCCCGCTCCTTCAGGGACTCGTCGGCGTAGGCCTCGCCGGGGTCGGGGAGCCGGCTGCCGATCTCGTCGTCGGAGGTGAGCACGGCGAACCCGACCGGCTCCTCCCGGTCGGTCACCTTGCCGGTGAACAGGGCCACGTCGAAGGTGGCGACCTCGGCGACGCCGTCCACCTGCGCCACGCCGGCCCGGATCGACGGCTCGATGCGCGACCGGAGGATCACGCCGTTGGCGTCGCGGGCGTACACGACGAGGTCGGCGTCGGCGTTGCGCATGGCGGCGGTGGCGTCGCCCACCACGCCGTCGAGGATGGCGCTCGGGTACAGGAGCAGGAGCGCCAGCAGCACCAGCGTGCCGAGCGGCACGGCGAAGTTCTTGGGCCGCCGGAACAGCTCCCGCCACGCGAGCCTCATCCCAGACCTCCCAGCGACGGGCGGCCGACCACGTCGAACGGATCGGCCTTGAGGAGCCGCCGCAGCGGCGGGATCGCGCCGAGCAGCGCCACCGCCAGCGCCGGCACCGCGGTGGTGAGGATGACGACCGGGTCGACCTTCACCGAGACCGTCGAGCCCAGCAGCGGCGCGGCGACCAGCATCAGCAGGGTGCCGATGGCGAGGCCGCCGAGGGTCACCACCGCCACCTGGTACAGCAGGCAGCGGACCAGGTAGTTGCCGCGGGCGCCGACGGCCCGCAGCAGCGTGGTCGACGACTCCTTCTGCAGCGTCATCGTGAGGAAGAAGAAGCCGATCACCACCGCCACCACGAGGTAGCCCAGCCCCATGACCGTGGTGAACGCCAGCTGGATGGCGTCGCGGCCGGGGATGAGGTCGGCGGCGTCCTCGCGGGTGAGGGCCTCGAGCTGCGGGAACCGCTCGTTGAGCCCTGCGGCCAGCTCGCCGGGGTCGACGCCCGGGTCCGGCTGGACGGCCAGGGCCGACGGGAGGACCACCGGGACGTCGGGGGCCGCGGCCCGGACCAGCTCCAGGTAGGTCTCCCACGGCGTCCAGACGGTGGTGCCGACGTTGAAGCGCCCGCCCTCGGTCAGCCCCACCACCCGCAGCTCCCGGTCGCCGGGCTCGACCACGATCGTGTCGCCGACGGCGTAGCGGCCCTCGGCGTCCTCGCCGCTCGCCACCACCTCGTCGACGGCCTGCGGGAGCCGCCCCTGCACCAGGCCCAGGGGCGCCCCGGGCTTGCCGGGCCGGTAGCCGATGAACGAGGCGTTGTGCCGCTCGTCGCCGTCGACGGCCCGGAAGCTGAGCAGCGTGACGGCCATCTCGCCGCTGTCGGCCACCCCCTCGGCGGCGGCGACCTCCGCCACCTGCTGCGGGGTGACCAGGCTCCCCGCGAACGACCGCTGGGCCTCCCGGGCGTAGACCAGCACCGGCCCCGACTGGTGCCGGAGCGCGCCCGACATCCCGTCCAGCACCGCCGCCAACAGCGCCTGTTGGAACAGCAACACGAAGACGAGGAGACCCGCTCCGAGGGTGAGGAACCCGAAGCGGGTCTTCGACCGTCCCAGTTCGGCCGTGGCGAAGAGCATCCGGGGCAGCTACGACCTCCCTTGTCCGGACGACGCGTGCGCGAACGCCGCGGCGATCAGCTCGGGTGCGCAGCGCGCCACCGTCACCTGGTGGGGCCGCAGCAGCTCGGTGCCGCCCTGCCCGAAGGCGGCGGCGATCTCGTCGAACATCACCGCCGTCCCGTCCGCCACCTGGATGAGGCCCATGCCGCCGGCCTGGAAGATGGCGGCGAGGGCGTCGGACACCATCCCGGCCTCCGACGACCACGGGCCCCAGTCGAGGGCGAAGATGCTGTCGGCGACGTCGGGGTTCGCGGCGGCCATGGCGTCGAGGGCGTCGTTGGCGGCGGCGTAGTCGGCCTGGCCGCGGTTGCCGCACACCCCGGCGGTGCTGCCGAAGAACACGACGAACCGGGGCCGCTCGCGGCCCTCGCCGACCGCCCGCCGGATGGCCCGCAGCAGCGTGCGGGCGCCCTCGACCTTGGTGGTGAACACCCGCTCGAACGCGTCCGGCGCCTTGTCGGCGATGAAGTGGTCGTCGAGGATGCCGGCCCCGTGGACCACGGCGTCCAGCCGGCCGTGACGGGCGTACACGTCGGCGACCACGGCCTCCAGCGCCGCCGCGTCCCGCACGTCGACCTGGTGGTAGGTGACCTGCGACCCCGCGCCCCGCAGGGCGGCGAGGGTCGCCGACGCCTCGCGGCCGGCGAGGATGCGGTCGCACTCCCGTTCGATCGCCCGCGGCTCCCGCAGCCCCGTCTTGATCAGCGCGCCCCGGAGGGCGGCGCGGTCGGTGCAGGCGGCGATCTCCGGCGGCTCCTCGCCGTCGGGCAGCGCCGAGCGGCCGACCAGCTCGACGGCGCAGCCGGAGCGCTCGGCCAGCGCCACGGCCACCCGGGCGGTGATGCCCCGGGCGCCGCCGGTGAGCAGCACCACCGACTCGGGGGTGAGCGGGAGCTCCGTGCCGGTCGGCGTGTCGGGCCGGACCCCGATGCGGGAGCCCCGGCGGACCCCCTGCCGCCAGGCGACCTCGACGGCGCCGTAGCGCTGCTCGACCTCGTCGGCGATCGCGCGGGCCAGGTCGGCGGCGGCCTCGCCGGGGTCGAGGTCGACGAGGCCGATGCGGCGGTCGAGGTACTCGAGGGCGGCGGTCTTGACCATGCCGCGCACCCCGGCGGCGACGGGCAGGGCGTCGGGCACGTCGTCGCCGGTGGCGCGGAGCGGGGACGGCGGGTCGATCCCGAGGCCGCCGCCCAGCGGGCTCACGACGAGGATCTCGCTGGTGGTCTCGAGCAGCAGGGGCCGGATGCGGGCGTACAGCTCGGGGATCTCCACCACCGGGCCCTCCCCCAGCGCCCCGTCGACGAGGTCGGTGAGGACCACGAGCTGCGCGGCACCCTTGCCGTTGCCGTTGCCGTTGCCGTTGCCGGCGCCCGCGGCGCCCGTCGCCAGGCGGGCCGCGGCGCCCCGGCGGCCGAGCTCCTCGACGAGGGCCCGGGCGAGGGCGGAGCCGCCGGTGACCGTCACGGGCAGGCCGGTGAGGTCGCGGGTGGGGCCGAGCGGCTGGTCGTCGAGGGTGACGACGAACCGGTTGGCGCCGGAGGGGATGCCCTCGGGCTCCCCGGCCGCGGGCTCGGGGACGGCCTCCGAGACCGGCACGTCGGCGGGGGCCGCCGCGGCGTCGGTGCCGGTGCCCCCGGCGGCGTCGGCGCCGCCGCCCAGCAGGGCCTCGTGCTCGAAGAGGAAGTCGACGATGCCCCGCAGCGT
>DATCLV010000757.1:0-2961 GCA_036563745.1 Acidimicrobiales bacterium
GTCGACGACCAGCTCGATGCCGTGGGCGGCGCACACCTCGGCCAGGGCGCCGAGGTTCGGGACGATGCGGGCGGTCTCGAACAGCACCGCCGACACGAGGACCGCCAGGGTCGTGTCGGCCGGGGTGCCGCCGCCGGTCGCGGCGTCGGCGAGCCGCTCGGCGAGTGTGGCGATCGGGTCGGGGTCGACCCAGACCACCTCCACGCCCTCCTCGGCGAGGCGGAGGAACTGGCGGCGGGCGGAGTGGAACTCGCCGCCGGTGGTCACCAGGCGGCGCCGGTGGCGGACGTCGAGCCCCGACAGCAGCTTGATCAGCAGCTCGTGGGTGCTGGCGGCCAGGGCGACGGCGCCGTCGGGGTCGCCGAGCAGGCGCCGGTAGCCGTCCCGCACCTCCTCGGCCTTGGCCATCGCCCGGTCCCATTTGTCGTCGCGGGCGGCCGCGGCGTCGTCGAACGCCTCGAGCAGGCCCTCCCGGGCGACGTCGGGCCACGCCTGGTGGGAGTGACCGGTGAGCGTCAGCCGGTCCTCCACCCCGAAGCGGGAGTAGTGCCGGGCCAGCGGGTTGGGGCTGCGGCGCAGGTCGACGGCGGTGAGCGTGGCGGCGCTGCCGCTGGTGCCGGCGGTGTCGCCCGCGGTGTCGCCGGTGCCGGTGGCGGCGGTCTCGGTCACAGCTCGCTCCTGACTTCCCACAGGTCGGGGAACGTGGGTGACGACAGGGTGGTGCGCAGGTAGGCGACCCCCGGCGACCCGCCCGTGCCGCGGCGGTGGCCGATCGTGCGCTCGACCATCTTCACGTGCCGGTACCGCCACTCCTGCACGCCCTCGTCGAGGTCGACCAGCCGCTCCGCCACCTGGGCGGGCTCGCCGTCGTCGCGGTACACCCGGAGCAGCAGCCGCTGGACGTCGGGCGACGGCTCGGTCGGCAGGCTGGGGTCGCGGTCGAGGGCGGCGGGCGGGACGTCGTAGCCGTGGCGGGCGAGGAACCGCAGGTACGAGTCGAACACCGACCGGCGCTGCATGGCGGCGGCGATGCGCTCCCGGGCGGTGCTGCCGGCGGGGTAGTGCTCGAAGACCCGGCGGTCGCGGCGGCCGAGGATCGCCTCGAGCTCCCGGAACTGGGCCGACTGGAAGCCGCTCGCCGCCTCCAGCCGGTCGCGGAAGCCGAGGAATTGGCGGGGCGTCATGGTCTCCAGCACGTCGACCTGCGCCACCGCCACCTTCAGGATCGTCAGCACGCGCTTGAGGGTGTGGAGCGCGTGGGGCGTGTCACCGTCCTCCAGCCGGGCCTGGAGGTGGCGCAGCTCGTGGATGAGCTGCTTGAACCACAGCTCGTACACCTGGTGGATGACGATGAACAGCATCTCGTCGTGCTCGTCGGACAGCGGCCGCTGCGCGCCCAGCACCTCGTCGAGCGCCAGGTACGACCCGTAGGTCATCGCCGCGCTGCCGTCGCCCGCCCGCGTCTCCGTCTCCCCGTTGCCCTTCACCATGCCGACACCATGCCCCCACGATGCCCACCCGACCAGGAAAGCCGTCGGTCAGCGGGGGGTGAGGAGGCAGAGCTCGGTGCCGGTGGGGTCGGCGAGGACGTGCCAGGGGACGTCGACCTGGCCGATGTCGACCGGGGTGGCGCCGGTGGCGAGGAGGCGGTCGAGCTCCTCCTGCTGGGAGCCGTCGGGGTAGGGGCTGACGTCGAGGTGCACCCGCACCTTCACCACCTTGGGGTCGTCGTTGCGGCGGAGGTCGAGGTAGGGGCCCCGGGCCGCCGGGTCGCGCAGCCACACGTGGTGCTCGTCGCGGCCCAGGATCGGCCAGCCGGTGGTGGCCGACCAGAAGGGGGCGACGCCGTCGGGGTCCGGGGTGTCGAGGACGATGGCGGCCACGGGGGCGAGGTCGCCGAACGCCGACGCCGGGTCCGACCCCACCGAGCCCGACTGCCGGACGACGCAGAGCTCGTTGCCCTCGGGGTCGGCCATCACCACCCACGTGACCTCCGGCCCCTGCCCGATGTCGACCCGGCGGGCGCCCAGCGCCTCCAGTCGGGCGACCGTGGCGGCCTGGTCGGTGGTGGGGAGGTCGAGGTGCAGACGGTTCTTGCCCACCTTGGGGTCGGTGACCAGCACGAAGTCGAGCGGCACCTGGCCGTGCTGCCGCGGGTCGTCGGCGGGTGGCGACACCGTCACCTGGCGGGGGTGCTCGAACGTGACGGGCCAGTCCAGCGCCGCCGACCAGAACCGGGCCAGCGCTGCGGGGTCGTTGGCATCGATCACGACGTCGGTGAGGCGGGTCGCCATCACCCCGGTCTAGCGCGATGGTCGGCCGCGGCGAAGTGGTCAACCAGGTTGACCATCGACGGGCGGTCGTGCGATGGTCAACCAAGTTGACCAGATGGAGGACAGGCATGGCCGTGTTGACCGCAGGCGAGGCGACCACCCACGAGCTGTTCGGCGTGCGCTTCACGGGGCTGGCGTCGCCGTCCCGGGGCTCGACCGAGCTGATGGCCTGGCAGACCGAGATCCCGCCGGGCACCCCCGCCACCCCGCACCAGGTGACCCGCGAGGAGCTGGTGGTGATCCTGGCGGGCCGGGCCGAGGTGCGGCTCGGCGACGACGTGACGCCGGCCGGCGTCGGCGACGTGGTGGTCGTCCCGCCGGACACCGACTTCACCCTGCACAACGTCGGCGACGAGCCCCTGAGGGTCGTGGCCTGCATGCCGACCGGCGGTCAGGCCCGCATCGAGGGCGAGGCGCGGACCCTGCCCTGGATGCGGTGAGCGACGACCGTGCGGCGCCACCGGGCCCCGAGGCCCCCACGCCGGCGCCCGGCCCGATGCCGCTGGCCAGGCTGTTCGCCATGGCGTTCCGGCAGCTCATCGACGAGCTGCACGCCCGGCTGGCGGCGCGCGGGTGGGGGGCGATGCGGCCGCCGTACGGGTTCGTCCTCGTGGCGGCCAGCCAGGGG
>DATCLV010000182.1:0-10824 GCA_036563745.1 Acidimicrobiales bacterium
CCACGGCCAGCACCAGGTACTCGGCCAGCAGCACGGCCGCCACGAGGCCGGGCGTCCCGCCGGCGGCCTTGAGCAGCCCGACCCGCCGGGTCTGGTCGGCCATCCGGCCGCCGACGAGGACCGCCACGCTGGCGATCGCCAGGAGGGTGAGCAGCCCGGCGAACGCGGTCAGCGCCTCCTGGGCGTCGTGCACGAACCGGTCGTGGGCGGCGCGCAGGTCCTGCCACGACCCGAGGAACGGTCCCTCCCACGTGCCGGTCGCGTGCTGCCGGGCGAAGGCGGGCGCCGCCGACGGGTCGTCGAGCGTCAGGTGCAGCACGTAGGACAGGGCCCGGTCGTCGCCGGCCAGGGATCGGGCATCGGCGTCGGTGACCCACACCAGCCCGGCGTCCGGCTGGGCCGGCAGGATGGGCACGGTTCCGTCGTCACCGTCGTCACCGGTGCCGCCGGTGCCGCCGGAGCGACCGGGGTCACCGTCATCACCGGCGCCGGCGGGCTCACCGGCTCCACGGTCATCACCGGCGTCACCCGAGCCGGCGGGGCCTTCCTGCCCGACGGGGCGGCCCTCGCCCGGCGGGCCCTCCGGCGCCCGGTCCGGCGCCAGCAGCCACCAGCACATCCACCCGTAGCAGGTGTCGGTGTACGGCGCCGTCGCGGTGGTCGCCACCCCGGCCACCTCGAACGACCGGCCTTGGAGCGTCACCCGGTCGCCGGCCCCGACGCCCAGCGCGTCGGCGAACGCCGCCTCGACCACCACCTGCCCGTCCGCCGCCAGCCACCGCCCGTCGGTCAGGTGCGGCCGGTCGATGCGGCCGGGCGACGTCGGGCGCCCCTCGGCCCAGGCGACGGCGGACAGGTCGCCGGCCGCCAGCTGCACCGGGGCGGCGGGGTAGGGCCCGCCGTGGTCGGCGACCCCGGGCGCGTCGACCAGCGCCGTCAGCTCGGCCGGGTCGGCGGGTCGCCCCCGGGTCGGCGGGCCGGCGGGGGTGGGGGAGACGCTGGCGACCACGTCGGCCCCGGCGGTCGCCTCCCGGGTGCGCTCGTAGGGCGAGTCGGTGACGCCCTCCAGCACCCGTCCGGCGGCCAGCGTGGTGGCCGCCGCGGTGACGGCCAGCACCAGGAGCGCCGCCTCGACCGGCCGCCGCCGCAGGTTGCGGGCGGCCAGGCGGGCGACGAGCAGGATCCGCCCCATCCGCCTCAGCCCTCCCGGCCGGACAGGCCGGACAGGCCGGACAGACCGGACAGGCCGACCGACCCCGACGGCCGGCCCGGCCCGAACCCGGCCAGCGCTCCCAGCGACCCGCCGGTCCCGCCGGTGAGGCGGGTCTCGTCGACGAAGGCGCCGTCGCGCATGGTCACGAGCCGGTCGGCGGTGGCGGCGATCCGCTCGTCGTGGGTGACGACCACCAGCGTCTGGCCCTGGTCGTGGAGCTCGTCGAACAGCCGGAGGACGTCCAGCGTCGCGGCGCTGTCGAGGTTGCCGGTGGGCTCGTCGGCCAGCACGACCAGCGGGTCGTTGCACAGCGCCCGGGCGACCGCCACCCGCTGGCGCTGGCCACCGGACAGTGCCGAGGGCCGGAACCCGACCCGGTCGGCGAGCCCGACCCGGTCGAGCAGCTCGGTGGCCCGCCGCCGGGCGGCCCGCGGCGACGCACCGGCCAGCAGCGCCGACAGCTCGACGTTCTCGACCGCGGTGAGCTCCTCCAGCAGGTGGAACGACTGGAACACGAAGCCGATCGACCGCCGCCGCAGCCGGGCCAGCGCCCGCTCGCCGAGGTGGTCGATGCGGTGACCGGCGAGGTGCACCTCGCCGCCGGAGGGTCGGTCGAGGCCGCCGAGGAGGTGGAGGAGCGTCGACTTGCCGCAGCCGCTCGGCCCCATCACCGCCACGGTCTCGCCGGGGGCGACGTCGAGGTCGACGCCGTCGACCGCCCGCACCAGGCCTTCGCCGCGGCCGTAGGACCGCTGCAGCCCGCGGGCTTGCAGGACCGGGGCCGGTGCGACCGGCGCCCCGGTGTCGTGGACGGACGTCACGGTCGCTTCCTCCTGTCGGTCCAGCTGCGCTCGCAGGCCTCCAGCCAGCGGAGGTCGGCCTGGAGGCGTAGCACGATCCCCTCCAGCAGGAGGGCGGCGTCGGAGCCGTCGGGCTCGGCCAGGGCGGCGCGCTGGGCGTCGCGGATCTGGCGCAGCAGCTGGCGGCGTTGCGCGTCGACGATGGCGATCGGGTCGGCCAGCCGGGCGGCGGCCGCGGTCACCAGCTTCAGGTGGAACTCGGTGAGGTCGGGCCTCGGCCAGCTCACCTCGTTGAGCCACTCCCCGACCCGCTCCTGCCCGGCGGCGGTCAGGGCGTAGACCTTGCGCTCGGCCCGGACGCTCCCGCCGTCCCGCTCGGCGGTGACCAGCCCGGCCTTCTCCAGCCGCCCGAGGGTGACGTACACCTGCCCGGGGTTCACGGCGTCGCCCAACGGACCGAGCGCGTGCCGCAGCCGGGCCCGCAGCTCGTAGCCGTGCGACGGCTCCTTGGCCAGCATCGCCAGCACCACTTCCTGCTGCACCTCGCCCCTCCCTTCCTCACTGGCTAACGGTTAGCTGTGGAGGCTAACGGTTATCTAACGGGCCGGCAAGGCAGGGGGATGTGCTCCCGACGAACCTGCCCCCGAAACGGGGTGCCCGCTCCCCGTTTCGGGGGCAGGTTCGGGGAGGGGCGTGCCCGGCGAGCCGGGTGGCGCGTGGCAGAATCTCCGGTCCCTCATCCGCCGGTCGTACAGGAGGACACGCGGCGGCAACGACCGCCCGGACCGATCGTGACCACCACGCACGTCAACCCCTCGATCGACCGTCGCATCGCCGACGAGCTCGACATCCGCCCCCAGCAGGTCACCGCTGCGATCGGCCTGCTCGACGGGGGTGCCACCGTCCCCTTCGTCGCCCGCTACCGCAAGGAGGTCACCGGCGGGCTCGACGACGCCCAGCTGCGCACCCTCGAGGAGAGGCTCGGCTACCTCCGCGAGCTGGAGGACCGCCGGAAGGCGATCCTCGACTCGATCCGTGAGCAGGGCAAGCTCACCGACGAGCTCGAGGCCAAGATCATGGCGGCCGACACCAAGGCCCGGCTGGAGGACATCTACCTCCCCTACAAGCCGAAGCGCCGGACGAAGGCCCAGATCGCCCGGGAGGCCGGGCTGGAGCCCCTGGCCGAGCAGCTCCTCGCCGACCCCACCACCGACCCGCAGGCCGCGGCGGCCGGGTTCGTCGACGAGGAGAAGGGCGTGGCCGACGCCGACGCCGCCCTCCAGGGCGCCCGCGCCATCCTCGTCGAGAGGTTCGCCGAGGACGCCGACCTCATCGGCGAGCTGCGGGAGCGCATGTGGGTGACCGGCCGGCTGGTCGCCAAGGTGCGCGACGGCGAGCAGGAGCGCGGCGCCAAGTTCGCCGACTACTTCGAGTTCGGCGAGGCCCTCACCGAGCTGCCGTCGCACCGGATGCTGGCCCTGCTGCGGGGCGAGAGCGAGAAGGTCCTCGACCTGCGGCTCGTCCCCGACCCCGACCACGAGGACGCCCCGCCCGGCACCATGTCGCCCTACGAGCGGGCGATCGCCGACCGGTTCGACGTCGCCGACCGGGGCCGTCCCGCCGACGCCTGGCTGCTCGAGACGGTCCGCTGGGCGTGGAAGACCCGGGTGCTCGTGCACCTGGAGATCGACCTGCGCGCCCGGCTGCGGGCGGCCGCCGAGGACGACGCGGTCGCGGTGTTCGCCGCCAACCTGCGCGACCTGCTGCTGGCAGCGCCGGCCGGCACCCGGCCGACGATGGGTCTCGACCCGGGCCTGCGCACCGGTGTGAAGGTCGCGGTGGTCGACGGCACCGGCAAGGTCGTCGCCACCGACACGATCTACCCGCACCCGCCGAAGCGGCAGTGGAACGAGTCGCTGGCGACGCTGGCCCGGCTGGTCGAGGCCCACGACGTGGAGCTGGTCGCCATCGGCAACGGCACGGCGTCCCGGGAGACCGACAAGCTGGCCGGTGAGCTGGTGGCCGGCCTGGCGAGGACGAAGGGCCGCAAGCTGGTGAAGACGATGGTGTCGGAGGCCGGCGCGTCGGTGTACTCGGCGTCGGCCTACGCCTCCCGGGAGCTGCCCGACCTCGACGTGTCGCTGCGCGGCGCGGTGTCGATCGCCCGCCGCCTGCAGGACCCGCTGGCCGAGCTGGTGAAGATCGACCCGAAGTCGATCGGTGTCGGGCAGTACCAGCACGACGTCGCCGAGCACAAGCTGTCCCGGTCGCTCGACGCGGTGGTCGAGGACTGCGTGAACGCCGTCGGCGTCGACGTCAACACCGCCTCGGTGCCGCTGCTGTCGCGGGTGGCGGGCATCAGCCCGTCGCTGGCGGAGAACATCGTCGCCCACCGCGACCAGCAGGGCCCGTTCCGCAACCGGAACCAGCTCAAGGAGGTGTCCCGGCTCGGGCCGGCGACCTTCGAGCAGTGCGCCGGCTTCCTCCGCATCCGCGGCGGCGACGACCCGCTCGACGCCTCGGCCGTGCACCCGGAGTCGTACCCGGTGGTGCGGCGGATGGCCGAGAAGAGCGCGGACGGCGACGTGGCCGGGCTGATCGGCAACACGAAGCTGCTGCGGTCGCTGCGGCCCGACGACTTCACCGACGAGCAGTTCGGCCTCCCGACGGTGACCGACATCCTCGCCGAGCTGGAGAAGCCGGGGCGCGACCCACGGCCGGCGTTCCAGACGGCCCAGTTCAAGGAGGGCGTCGAGACCCTGCAGGACCTGCAGCCCGGCATGATCCTGGAGGGCGTGGTGTCGAACGTGGCGGCCTTCGGGGCGTTCGTCGACGTGGGCGTCCACCAGGACGGCCTGGTGCACATCTCGGCGATGTCGGACCGCTACGTGGCCGACCCGCGGGACGTGGTGAAGCCGGGTGACATCGTCAAGGTGAAGGTCCTCGACGTCGACGTGGACCGCAAGCGGATCTCGCTGACCCTGCGCCTCGACGACGACCCGGCCGCGGCCGGTGGTGGTGGCGGCGACCGGGGCCGGGGCCGCGACCGCAAGGGGCAGGGCCAGGGTCGCCGGGGCGACGGGCAGGGGCGGCGCCGGTCGAACGGCGGCGATCGCCGGGGCGGCCCGCCGGACACGGCGATGGCCGACGCCCTGCGCCGCGCCGGCCTGGTCTGACCCCGACTGCCGCGACGACTGCGACGACTGCGACGACTGCGACGACTGCGACGGCCGCGACGACCTCGGCGACCCGACGATCGACGCGACGACCCGGAGCGGCCGGGCCCCGGTGGGTGCCCGGCCGCCGGGCGAGTGGGTTCAGCGCGCCGCGTTGTGGGCGTCGAGCGTCCAGTAGAGGAAGTTGCTCGTGTGGGTGTGGATCTCGTCCCGGTGGGCGACGTAGGGCACGTGGCCCGCGCCCTCCCACGTGGTGAGGAAGACCTCGAGGCCGGCGGCCTTGGCGGCGTTCACGTCGTCGACCGCCCACTGGTAGGGGACGATCGGGTCGGCGGTGCCGTGGAACAGCAGCGCCTTGGGTGCGCCGGGCTCGCCCGGGTCGGGGCTGGTGGTGAGCGCGGCGCCCGACAGCGAGACGGCGCCCCGCACGGTCGACGGGTACCCGGGGTTGCCGCTGTCGCCGACGTCGTCGGACCCGTAGGCGACGTTGAGGGCGGTGATCGCGCCCGCCGAGGTGCCGGCGATGGCGATGCGGTCGGGGTCGACCCCCAGCTCGGCGGCGTGGGCCCGCAGGTAGCGGACGGCGGCCTGGGCGTCGTGCTTGGCGTCGACGATGGCCTGCACGCACTGGGCGGTGACCGGGAAGCACCCGCCGGGCCAGAGCCGGTAGGTGATCGACACGTTGAGGTAGCCCTTGCGGGCGAACAGGTTGGCCTGCTCGACCAGCTCGGGCGAGGTCTTGCTGCCCTGGGAGAAGCCGCCGCCGTGCACCCAGACGATGGCCGGGCGGGCGTCGACGGTGTCGCCGGCGGGCTCGTAGACGTCGAGGAGCAGCGTGACCTGCTGGCCGTTCTGGTCGACGGCGCTGCCGTAGGGGACGTCGCGGGTCACGTCGACGGTGGTGAAGATCTCGTCGCGGTAGCGGAGCGGCGCGGGCCCGTCGGGGACGAGCAGGCGCAGGTCGCACCCGGCGAGCAGCAGGACGAGGCCCGCCACGAGGGCGAGCGGGCGGGCCCGGCGTGCCCGCAGGTGGGCACGGCGTGGGGCGAGGACGTGGCGCATGACGGAACCCCCGGCGTCGGTGAGCGCAACAGCTGTGTGTAATGTTAGCCATTAACACGAGGCGGCGGCCCGTCCGCTTACCGCCGGGTGGACGGGAGCGTCCCTCATCCACAACTCCGCCGAGTGGATGAGGGACGCCGCCTCGTGTCACCTCCAGACCCCCGGGTCGCCGGTGCCCGTCACCGGCGGCCCGGGTCCCCCGGAACCGTCGGCCGTCGGGGTCAGCCCGCCGGGGCGACCGCCATGACCGTGGCGGCCAGCGCCATCCGGTGGTCGGCGGCCCACGGCGGGCCGAGCCGGGCCCGGGGGCCGTGCAGCACGTCCTTCGCCCGGTCGCCGAGCCGGGCGGTGGCCTGGTTCACCACCTCTTTGGCGCCGTAGAGGTGGACGGCCCAGCCCCGCTCCCGCGCCACGTCGGCCACCACCTGGCGGTACATCACGCCGTCGGCGCGGGCCTCCCACGGGACGCGGACCAGCACCTCGAGGTCGGTGGGGAAGTCGGGCGACCAGGCCCGCAGCGACACCGACCCGATCGGGCCCACCGCCGCCTCCAGCTCGTCGAACGCCGCGGCGGCCGACCGGGCGATCGACGCCCGCACCCGGGCCACCAGCTCGGCGGTGGCGTCGAGGTCGAGGCGCTTGCTGTCCTGGTGGAACGGCGCCGCCGGCACGCCGGGCTCCACCAGCTCGATCCGCCGCCGGTCGACGACGTGGTGGTCGGCCGAGGCGGTCACGGCGACGGCCCACCCGAAGTGGTCGGCGAGGCCGAGGCGGAGACCGTCGTCACCAGGGGACGCTGCCATCCGGCAACGGTAGGCCGAGGCGTCAGGCGGCGGCGGCGACGGCGGTGACGGCCGCGGCGATGGCGGCGACGTCGTCGTCGCTGCTCACGTAGGGCGGCATCGTGTAGACGAGGGGGCCGAACGGCCGCAGCCAGACCCCGTGGTCGTAGGCCACGCCGGTGGCGACCGCCATGTCGACCGGGTGGTCCAGCTCGACGACGCCGATCGCCCCCAACACCCGCACGTCGACCACCCGGGGCAGCGCCCGTGCGGGGGCGAGGCCGGCCACCAGCCCCTGCTCGATGCGGGCGACCGCCGCCGCCCAGTCGGTCGCGGCCAGCAGGTCGAGCGACGCCAGCGCGGTGGCGCACGCGAGCGGGTTCGCCATGAACGTGGGGCCGTGGGCCAGCACCGGCACCTTCCCCTCGGCGATCCCGTCGGCCACCGCCCGGGTGCACAGGGTGGCGGCCAGCGTCATGACGCCGCCCGTGAGGGCCTTGCCGACGCACAGGACGTCCGGGGCGACGCCGGCCCACTCGGCGGCGAACATCCGGCCGGTGCGGCCGAACCCGGTGGCGATCTCGTCGAAGATCAGCAGCACGTCGTGCCGGTCGCAGGCGGCACGGAGACGCCGGAGGTAGGCGGGGTTGTGGAACCGCATCCCGCCGGCGCCCTGCACGACCGGCTCGACGATCACCGCCGCCACCTCGTCGGCGTGGGCGGCGACGGCGGCGTCGAGCTCGGCGGCGTAGGCCTCGTCGACGGGGGCGTCGAACCCGGCGGGCGGTTCCCGGGTGAAGACCTGCTCGGGCACCACGTCGGTCCACAGGGCGTGCATCCCGCCCTCGGGGTCGCACACCGACATGGCGAGGAGGGTGTCGCCGTGGTAGCCGCCCCGCCAGGTGAGCAGCCGCCGCTTCCGGGGCCGGCCCTGCGACTGCCAGTGCTGCAGGGCCATCTTGGCGGCCACCTCGACGGCGACCGACCCCGAGTCGGCGAAGAACACGCAGGCCAGCGGGTCGGGGGCGAGGTCGACGAGGCGGCGGGCCAGCGCGACGGCGGGGCGGTGGGTGAGCCCGCCGAACATGACGTGGCTCATCTCGTGGAGCTGGGCGGAGGCCGCGGCCAGCAGCGCCGGGTGCCCGTAGCCGTGGATGGCCGACCACCACGACGACATGCCGTCGACCAGCTCGCGGGGTTCTTCCGGGGGGCGCACGACCCGGAGCCGGGTGCCCTGCGCCGACTCGACCAGCAGCGGCGGGACGGCTGCCGGCAGGGCCGCGTAGGGGTGCCAGACGTGGTCCCGGTCGAACGCCAGGACGGCGTCGACGTCGTCGACGGGGCCCGTGGCCGTGCCAGCTTCGCCCGACGTGCGCACCGACTGCCGTTGCTCCACGGCCCTTCGCTAGCCGCCCACCCACCCCGCCGCCCAATCGGGCCGGCACCACCCCGGCCGCGTAGCGTCGGGCGGGTGCGCAGCGACATCCGGTTCCCCACCTCCGACGGCGGCGAGCTCGTCGGCGACCTGCTGGAGGTCGACGGCGCCTGGGCCGGGGCCGTCGTCTGCCACCCGCACCCCGGGCTCGGCGGCGACCGGCACAACCTGGTGGTCGACCGCCTGTTCCACACGTTCGCGGGGGCCGGGGTGACCGCCCTGCGGTTCGACTTCCGCGGCGCCGAGGCGACCCGTGCCGCGGCCGACGTGGTGGCCACGCTCGACCGGGTCGCCGACGCCGCTCCCGACCGGCCGCTGTGGCTGGCGGGCTACTCGTTCGGGGCCGACATCGCGCTGACGGTCGACGATCCCCGGGTCGCCGGCTGGGTGGCGGTGGCGCCGCCGTTCCGGTTCGGCGGCGACCGCGTCCCCGCACGGGCGGACCGAGGTGAGGGCGGGGGCGACCGTGGGGGCGAGGGCGACCGCCGGCCCGTGCTGCTGGTCGCCGCGACCCACGACCAGTTCCACCCGGCCGACCAGCTCCGGGCGGCGGCCGCGGGCTGGCCGACCGCCACGGTGGTCGAGGTGCCGGGCGCCGACCACTTCTTCGCAGGTGCCACCCAGCGGGCGGCGGACGCGGTGGTCGCCTGGCTCGACGCCACCCGTGGGGACGGGCGCAAGCCGGGACCGGGCCCCGGTCAGACGGGCGACGAGCTCCGGTAGGCGGCGCAACGGCGCCCGCAGCGGGCGCTGTGGCGGTCGGCCTCGGTCGGGTCGCCGGCGCTCGACCAGCGCAGGTCGGCCGCGGCCAGCATCAGGTAGGCGAGACCGGCGACGACCGACAGCACCCGGTCGCCGGGCTCACCGAGCACCAGCGGCAGGACCAGCAGGTGCAGGGTGGCCAGGGCGAGGAAGGTGGGCCAGCGGAAGAGCCGCTGCCACCAGCGGCGGGAAGTGGTCGGGCGGAGCATGGTGCGATGGTCCTCCTACCCCGCTGAAGCGACCCTGAACAGGAACGCCGGGCCGCGGGGAACGGCGGGCGGGTTCAGGTCGCCGGCGTGAAGCCCTCGACGGGCCCGAGGTGCTGCGCGAGGAACGCCTCGGCGGCGACGCGCTCGGCCCGGGGCACGGCCACGTGGACGCCGGGGTTGGCGTGCAGGG
The DNA here is from genome assembly GCA_036563745.1 of Acidimicrobiales bacterium. GTDB lineage: Bacteria > Actinomycetota > Acidimicrobiia > Acidimicrobiales > VFJN01 > DASXTK01. The sequence continues at coordinate 9,630 of DATCLV010000182.1, forward strand.
TCTTCTCGTTGGTGCCGAGCAGGTCGAACAGCTCGAAGGCCGCCGCACGCGGCACCAGCTCGTCGTTCCACTGCACGAGGAACAGCACCGGCACGTCGACGGCCCGGGCCTGGTCGTCGTAGCCGACCAGCGGCGAGTCCTTCGTCCAGCCGAACAGGCCGAGGACCGCGGCGACGATCCGGGGCTCGCCGGCCACCAGCGGCAGCCCGAAGTGCGTGCCCATCGACAGGCCCCAGTAGCCGATCGGGCCGGTGCCGACCTCGTCGAGCTGCTGGACGGCGTCGAGGGTGGCGGTCCAGTCGGCGAGGGCGAGGGCGGTGACCATCTCACGCTCGGCGCCGAACATGCGGCGCCGCAGGGCCCGCAGCCGCTCGCGGCCGCCCGCGAGGTCGGGCCCGCCGCCCACGTCGTCGCCATCCTGGTCGCCGCTGCCCCGCTCGTCGGCGCCGGGCGTCACGGCCTCGCCGGCTGCCCGCTCGCCGTGGAACGGCAGGTCGATCGCGACCACCGCGTAGCCGTGGTGGCGGACCAGGCTGCGGGCCAGGGCCAGGAGGTTCGGCGCCCGCTTGTGCTGCGTGCCCCCGTGGCCGAGCGCCACCAGCGGTCGGGGCCCGCCGGCGCGCTCCGGGGTCCAGAGGATGCCCGGCACGGGCTCCTTCGGCCGGTCCAGTGTGAACGGCCGCTCGGTCACACCCCGTTCGGTGACGCCTGCCGCGAGCTCCATCGAAGACCCCCTCGTCACGCCCGGGCGGGCGACTGACGTAGGGGTAAACTAGCTCGTGGACCGCGTCGACCACGACCGGCGTCGACCGGGACACTGGGCTGAGGACCGCGTTCGGGATCTCCCGGCCGCGGCGCGATGAGTTCTCGGCCGCCGGACGGTCGTCCCCGGTGTGCCTGACGCCACCGCGCCCTCGCCGGGGACCGCTCCGGCCGCGCGCGTCCGGGCGGCGATCGACGGGCTCGTGGCGTCGGGCGACGAGGTCGGGTTCCAGGTGGCGGTGGTCCACCGGGGCGAGGTGGACGGCTACGACCTGCGCCTCGCCGACGTGTGGCCGGCGTTCGGCGCCAACGGGTCGGCGGCGTACGGCGACCTCGACAGCGGCGTCGCCGTCGCCGTGCTCCGCAACCGGTTCGGGGGCGGGCCGACCGCCCTCACCGCGGTCGACCGGCTCGTCGTCGCGGCGTTCCCGCC
>DATCLV010000763.1:0-1725 GCA_036563745.1 Acidimicrobiales bacterium
CCTACGCCGATAACCCTCGTTCGGGGGTCCTCACGCTCCGACGACAGTCGGCGAACAAAATCTCGCGGAAAGTGGTTTCTGGGCTTGTGGGGTGGGGTAGCGTGCCCGACAACAGACCGGTGGGGGTGGGGTGCCTGTCCGCCCGCCCGCCCCGCCTCCGCTGGCTGTTTGCGACGGGGCCCCGCGGCCCCGTCGCCCGCGTTCGGGCCCGGTTCGGTCGGGGGAGCCGTTCGGTCGATCCACACGCTCCGTGGTGGTGGAGCGGTTGAACGGTCGCTGTCGTCCGCTCGTCGGTCGGCCCCGGGGGCCCAGCGGTCGAGGGCCGGCACGCAGCGCGCCGCCCATCGGTCGGATGTCGGTCGGGTGTCGGTCGGCGTGGGGGTGCGTCGGCGGCCAGGGGGTGGGAAGGGAACCCGCGGAAATCAGGAGGTGTCGGTGGGGGTGGCGCGGTAGGATCTTGTGAGAGATTTCACAAGGAGGAACGTCGATGGGTGTCCGTCCCAACGTCGTCGTCATCGGGGCCGGGTTCGGTGGGCTGTCGGTGGCCCGGGGCCTGGCCGACAAGCCGGTGGAGGTGACGCTCATCGACCGGCACAACTTCACCACCTTCCAGCCGCTCCTCTACCAGGTGGCCACGTCGGGGCTGAACGCCGCCGACGTCGCCCACCCGGTCCGGGGCCTCTTCCACGACCAGGCCAACCTGCGCTTCCGTCGGGGCGAGGTCAACGGGGTCGACTGGGACGCCCGGCAGGTCGAGCTCCTCGACCAGCGGCCGGTGCCGTTCGACCACCTCGTCGTGGCCGCCGGGGCCACCGCCACCTGGTTCGGCGTGCCCGGCGCCGAGGAGTGGGGCTTCCCGCTCTACACGCTCGACGACGCCCGCCGGCTCCGGAACCACATCGTCGAGCGGTTCGAGGCCGCCGACACCGAGCCCGAGCTCATCGACGACGGGGCGCTCACGTTCGTCGTCGTGGGCGGGGGCCCGACCGGCGTGGAGACCGCCGGCGCCCTGGCCGAGCTGGTGGCGGTGGTGTTCCGCCGCGACTACCCGCACCTCGACGTCGGCCGGGCCCACGTCGTGCTGGTCGAGGCCCGTGACGCCCTGCTCGGCCCCTTCAGCCGCAGCTCGCAGCGCCACGCCGCCGAGACCCTGACCGCCCGCCAGGTCGACCTGCGCCTGGGGCAGAACGTGGCCGAGGTCGGGCCCACGCACGTCCGGCTGTCGAGCGGCGAGGTGATCCCCACCCAGACCGTCGTGTGGGCGGCCGGCGTCCAGGCCAACCCGCTGGCCGCCAGGCTCGGGCTGCCGACCGGGAAGGGCGGGCGCGTGGTCGTCGAGCCCGACCTCGGCGTGCCCGGGCGGCCCGGCGTGTGGGCGATCGGCGACGTCGCCGCCCCGGCCGGGCGCGACGGCGCCCCGCTGCCCCAGCTGGCGCCGGTCGCCATGCAGTCGGGCGCCCACGTGGCCCGGCAGATCGGGCGGCTCCTCGACGGCAAGCGCACCGTGCCGTTCCGGTTCCGGGACAAGGGCACCATGGCCACGATCGGGCGGCGGGCCGCGGTGGCCGAGCTGCCCGGCGGCATCCGGCTGCGGGGCACGCTCGCCTGGCTGGCCTGGCTGTTCCTCCACCTGCTGTACCTCGCCGGGCTCCGGAACCGGGCGTCGGTGCTGCTCAACTGGGCGTGGGCCTACGTCCGCAACGTGCGGATCAACCTGATCCTGCC
>DATCLV010000766.1:0-3006 GCA_036563745.1 Acidimicrobiales bacterium
CTCCTGCCCCGGCGCCCGACGAGCGCGGCGCACCCGAGGGCCCACCGGCGGCGATCCCGGTCACCCGCGCCCTGGTCGGCGAGCGCCCGGCCGAGGCGCCGGGCCCCGGCCCCGACCCCGCGCCCGGCCACGGCGGCGACCGCGGTCCCGACGACGCCGACCCCGGCCGCACCCGCACCTTCGGCCCCCGACCGCCCCGGCCGCCCGAGCCGGCCCCGCCCAAGGACCGCCGGATCGGGCTGTGGGTGGCGGTGGCGGTGATGGCCGCGTCGTTCGGCGGCCTGGCCTACTGGGTCACCCGTCCCGACCCGCCCGACGACGACTGCCCCGACGAGCCCTGGCCGCCCGAGGAGCCCGGCGTCCAGGTGGTGCGGGGCGACCCCGAGGGCGACGGCTGCCCCACCTTCGGCGTCTACGACCTGGCCGAGGACGCCGAGACCATCGAGGACATGGTGCTCACGATCACCGTCGACGAGGAGGAGCGCCGGATCCGCCTGGGCCAGCGGGGCGACAGCCTGTTCCTCGGCGACTGGGACTGCGACGGCGTCGACACCCCCGGCCTCTACCGGTGGACCGAGGGCGAGGTCGAGTACTACGACCACTGGCCCGAGGTGGAGAACCTGCCCTACGAGCCCGACGAGGTCGAGCGGGTCGAGCGCCGCAGCGGGGCCGAGGTGGTCCGCGGCGAGGACGGCGACTGCGACGTGATCGAGGTCGCCGAGCGCTGAGCCGCGTCGTCCCTGGCCAGTCCGGGGTCCCTCACCCTGCGGATTCGCCGCCGCACCCAACGGACTAGGGTGCTCGCCGAACTCGACGACAGAGGAGGCGGACGCAATGTCCTTCCAGCTTCGGCGCGGTGGAGTGATCGGAGGCGCCGCGGTCGGTGCCCTCGCCCTGGTGACCGTGGGCGCCGGGCTCGCGAGCGCGCAGGTCGGCAGCCCGATCTCGGTCTCCCCCGGCTCCGGCGAGCCCGGCACCACGATCACGGTCTCGGGCAGCGGCTGCGACGGGGACGCGGTGTCCCTGCTCCTGTCGGGCAACAACGGCACCGTCGACGTCGACACGGCCTCGGTCGACGCGTCCCAGTCGTGGACCGGTCAGCTCGTCGCCGACGACTCGCTCGTCGACCTCGGCGAGACGCTCACGATCACGGCCGACTGCCTGGGCGGCACGATCGAATACGACACGGGCGTCTTCGAGGTGATCGGCGTGCCGCCGACCACCGACACGACGGCTCCGCCGGTGACCGATCCTCCGACGACCGAGCCGCCGGTCACCGAGCCGCCGGTGACCGAGCCGCCGGTGACCGCGCCGCCGTCGGACGACCCCGGGCCCGACCCGACCGCGCCCGACCCGACGGCCCCGGCGGGCCCCGACGCTCCGGCCCCCACGCCGGCGCCGGAGCCGGCCGCGCCGGTGACCGACACCCCCGACTACGCCGGCTGACCCGCCGGTCCCATCGGCGCCGCGATCCGCCGATCTGCTGAGCCACTGAGCCACTCAACGACGGCGGCGCCCCACGGCGCCGCCGTCGTCGCGCCCGGGCGGCGACAATGGCGCGGTGGAGGAGATCTGCGACATCACCGTGACCGCCGACGACCGCGACTGGCTCGTCGGGTTCGTGCGGGGGCTGGTCGAGGACCGGCTGGTGGCCTGCGGCAACGTGACGGTCACCCCGGTGCGGTCGATCTACCGCTGGGACGGCGCCGTGGAGGAGGCCGACGAGGTGGCGGTGGTCCTCCACACCCGGCGGTCGCTGGCCGACCAGGTCGTCGCCCGCACCGAGGCCGAGCACCCCTACGACACCCCGCAGGTGCTGGTGGTGCCGGTGGTCGGGGCGTCGGCCGGCTACCACCGCTGGGTGCTGGAGTCGACCGCCGAGCCCGTCGAACCCGGCTGAGCCGTCCCGGCCTGCTCCCGGCCGCCGGGTCGCCGGGTCGCCGGTCCGGCGTCGAGGCCCGCTCAGCCCAGCCGGAGCGTGTGGGTGGTGGTCACGTGCTCCAGGAACGTGCGGTCGTGGGTGACCAGCAGCAGCGTGCCCTGCCAGGTGGTGAGCGCCTGCTCCAGCTGCTCGATGGCCTCGATGTCGAGGTGGTTGGTGGGCTCGTCGAGCACCAGGCAGTTCACGCCCTGCGCCATCAGGGTCGCGAGCACCGCCCGGGTGCGCTCGCCGGGGGACAGCGACGTCGCCGGGCCCAGCACGTGGTCGGCGGTCAGGCCGAACTTGGCGAGGAGGCTGCGGGCGTCCTGGGTGCGCAGCCCGGTGGCGGCCTCGAAGGCGGCGAGCAGCGGGCGATCGGCGTCGGCGGCGGTGAGCAGGCCCCGGGCCTGGTCGAGCTCGCCCACCACCACGCCGGGCCCCATCCACCGCTCGCCGGCGGCGAGGGGGACCCGGCCCAGCAGGGCGTCGAGCAGCGTGGTCTTGCCGCTGCCGTTGGGGCCGAGGATGGCGAGCCGGTCGGCCCACCGGACCTCGAGGTCGATCGGCCCCAGCCGGAAGGACCCGCGCTCGACGACGGCCCCGGCCAGGCGGGCGACCACGTCGCCGCTGCGGGGCGCGGCGGCGATGTCGAGCTGGAGCTGCCAGCCCTCCCACGGCTTCTCGACCGGGTCGAGCCGCTCCAGCGCCCGCTCGGAGATCTGCACCTTGGCCGCCTGCTTCTCGGTGCGGTTGATGCGGAAGTCGCGCTGGGCCTTGTCGTTGTCGCGGGGCCGCTTCGTCTCCCGCCGCACCCCGGCGACCGACCACTGCCGCTGGCGGCGCACCCGGTCCTCCAGGCCCCGCTTGGTGGCGACGTACTCGGCGTAGGCCTCCTCGGCGTGGCGCCGGGCCGTCGCCTTCTCCTCGAGGAACGCCGCCCAGCCGCCGTTGTAGAGGGTGCCGGTGTGGTGGTGCTCGTCGATCTCCAGCACCGAGGTGATCGTGCGGGCCAGGAACTCCCGGTCGTGCGACACGATCGCCACCGCCGCCGGCGTCCGCTGCACGAACCGCTCCAGCCGGTCGAG
>DATCLV010000768.1:0-2181 GCA_036563745.1 Acidimicrobiales bacterium
CTCCTGGACGAGGATCTCGCTCAGCACGCCGCTCACCGGCGACGGCACCTCGGAGTCGACCTTGTCGGTGGAGACCTCGAAGAGGGGCTCGTCCTCGGCGACCTCGTCGCCGACCTGCTTGAACCACTTGGTGATCGTGCCCTCGGTGACCGTCTCACCGAGCTGGGGCATCTGGATGTCGGCCATCAGGCCCTTTCCTCCGAAGCTGTTGTCTGGCGTCGCCGTCCCCGGTCGCGTACCCGGCGGGGGGAGAGCCGGGTGTGGGGATCGGTCATCCGTGGAGGCTCCGACCCGTCAGCGACAGCACCGTTTCGCCGAAGTTCTCGGACAGCGACGGGTGCGGCTGGATGAAGTGGGCGACCTCGTCGACGGTCGCCTCCCAGTTGACGGCGAGGTAGCCCTGGCCGAGCTGCTCGGTGACCCAGGGGCCGCACATGTGGACGCCGAGGATGCGGCCGGCCTTGCCGTCGGGGCCCTTCTCGGCGATGACCTTCACGATGCCCTCGGTGTCGCCGACGATGAGGGCCCGGCCGTTGCCCATCCAGCGGTGCTTCGACGTGACCACGTCGTAGCCGGCCTCCTTGGCCGACTCCTCGCTGTGGCCGGCGAAGGCGACCTCGGGATGGCAGTAGATGGCCCACGGCACCTTGCCGTAGTCGACGGGCACCGGGTCCTCGCCGAGGATGTCCTTGATCACGGCGATGCCCTCGGCGAAGCCGACGTGCGCCAGGGCGGGGGTGGCGATGCAGTCGCCCACGGCCCACACGCCGTCCTCGCCGGTGCGGCACAGCTCGTCGACGGCCACGAAGCCCCGGTCGTCGAGCTTCACGGCGGTGCCGTCGAGGCCGATGTCGTCGGTGAAGGGGCGCCGGCCGACCGAGACCACCACCTTGTCGACCTCCAGCGTGTTGCCCTCGCCGAGGTCGATGGTGGTGCCGCCGCCCTCGCGGGGCGTGTGGCCGGCGACGGTGACGCCGGTGCGGATGTCGATGCCCCGCTTCTTGAAGGAGCGGGACACCATCGAGGCGGCGTCGGCGTCGACCCCGGGGAGGATCTTCGGCAGCGCCTCGAGGATCGTGACCTGGCTGCCGAGGTCGGCGAAGACCGACGCGAACTCGCAGCCGATGGCGCCGCCGCCGATGACGGCGACCGAGCCGGGGATCTCCTGGAGCGACAGGACCTCGTCGCTGGTGAGCACCAGATCGCCGTCGACGTCGAAGCCGGGGATGGTGCGCGGGAGGGAGCCGGTGGCGATGATCACCGCGTCGCCGGTGAGCTCGACGTCGCCGGACTCGCCGCCCGACACGGTGACGCGCCGCTCGGCGTGCAGCCGGCCGTGCCCGTCGTAGACGGTGACCTTGCGCTGCTTCAGGAGGCCCTTGAGGCCGTTGAAGAGCTGGTCGATGACCTGCTGCTTGCGGGTCTGCGTGACGCCGAAGTCGATGACCGGGCTGCCGCCCGGGTCGATCCCGAACTCCTTGGCCCCCGTCACGTGGCGGTAGACCGCCGCGGTCTCGAGCAACTCCTTGGCCGGGATGCACCCGACGTGGAGGCAGGTGCCACCGACCTTGTTCCTCTCGATCAACGCGATGTTGAGACCGGCGCTGGCGCCGTAGAGCGCAGCTGCGTAACCACCAGGGCCGCCGCCGATCACAACCACGTCGAAGTGCTCGGGCAGGGGGACCACCTCCACTTCGGTTTCCTCGTCCTCGGTACCCGTGTACCCGTGTACCGATCGGACTCTACCGGCCCCTCAGGAGATGATCTGCAGGAGCTGGACGGTTGCGGCGACGAGGATCGCCATGCCGCACAGCAGCGAGGCGAGGATGAGTCGACGGGTGCTCATGGCAGGCGGTGGGTGGCGCTCTCGGACCTGATCGGTGGGGATCGGTGGGGTCGGTGGGCTCGGTGTGCTCCGGCCCGGGGACGTCCCCGGAGTTTCCGGGGCTCCCGCAACCTACAGGCTCCATGAGCTACGGTCCCCCTGCACATGGGTGGTCTGGCGAACTACCGCCCTCGCCTCGAGCGGACCCTCGCAGAGCGGGCTGATGCCGTCGCGGTGCCCGGCGCCGCGGTCGGCGTGCTGCTCGGCGACGAGATCGAGGTGGCCACGTGGGGCGTCGCCAACCTGACGACCGGCGTCGAGGTCACGCCGGACACGCTGTTCCAGATCGGGTCGAT
>DATCLV010000769.1:0-3757 GCA_036563745.1 Acidimicrobiales bacterium
AGCTCGAAGAACCCGTCGTCGAGGCCGACCTCGGCCACACCCAGCACCTCGCCCACGAGCGCGGCCAGCGCCGCCTCGGTGGGCGTCGGTGGCCGGGCGGGCACGCCGACGGACGAGCCGGACGAGCCGGACGCCCCCGCCGCACCCGACCCCGACGACCCCGACGCCCGGCCGGGCGCCGGCGGGGCGGGCAGGGCCGCCCGGTCGAGCTTCCCGTTGGGCGTGAGCGGCAGCTCGCCGAGCGCCACGAACGCCGACGGCACCATGTACTCGGGCAGCCGTGCCGCCAGCGCCGCCCGCAGCGCCGCCGGGGCGGGCCCCGGCGCCGGCGTGAGGTAGGCCACCAGGGCGCCGTCGCGCACCACCACGGTGGCGTGGTCGACACCCGGCTGCTCCAGCAGCACGGCCTCGATCTCGCCCGGCTCGATGCGGTTGCCCCGCAGCTTCACCTGGTGGTCGGTCCGGCCGAGGTAGTCGATCGTGCCGTCGGCCCGGCGGCGCACGAGGTCGCCGGTGCGGTACATGCGGGACCCCGGCGGCCCGAACGGCGACGCCACGAACCGCTCGGCGGTGAGGCCCGGCCGCCCGTGGTAGCCCCGCGCCAGCTGCGCCCCGGTGAGGTACAGCTCGCCCGGGACGCCGAGCGGCACCGGGCGCAGGTACCCGTCGAGCACGAGCACGCCGGTGTTCCACACCGGGCGCCCGATGGGCACCGTCCCCCGCTCGGGCAGCCCGAGGGCCGGGTCGTGCCAGGTGACGTCGACCGCCGCCTCGGTGGGCCCGTACAGGTTGTGCAGCGGGACGCCGGTCAGCTCGACCCAGCGGCGGGCCAGGTCGGCCGGCAGCGCCTCGCCGCTGGCGAACGCCCGGCGGAGCGTGGCCGCCCACCCCACCTGCTCGACGACCTCGTCGACGCCGAGGAACGCCTCCAACATCGAGGGGACGAAGTGCAGGGTGGTCACGCCCTCCCGGGCGATGACCTCGACCAGCTCCAGCGGGTCGCGGTGGGCGCCGGGCGCGGCGAGCACGACGGCGGCGCCGTGGCACAGCGGCCAGAACAGCTCCCACACCGACACGTCGAAGCCGGTCGGCGTCTTCTGGAGCACCCGGTCGGCGGGGCCGATCGGGAACGTGGCCTGCATCCAGGCCAGCCGGTTGACGATGGCGCGGTGGCTCACCGCCACGCCCTTGGGCCGGCCCGTGGAGCCGGAGGTGAAGATCAGGTAGGCCGGGTTGTCGGGGAGCGCCGTCCGCATGCCCCCATCCAAAACACGGGGTGTGACAGTTTGGGCGCTCTCCGTGAAGTTCTCCGCGGTGATCGTGGTGACGGCCCCGGCGTCCTCGACGATCACGGCGGCGCGCTCGGCCGGGAGGTCCGGGTCGAGCGGCACGTAGGCGGCGCCGGCCTTCCACACCGCCACCAGGGCCACCAGCAGCTCGAGGCTGCGGGGCAGCGCCACCGCCACCACCGTCTCGGGGCCGGCGCCGGCGGCCACGAGTCGCCCGGCCAGCGCGGTGGCCCGCTCGTCGAGCTCCCGGTAGGTCAGCGTGGCGCCCTCGAACACGACGGCGGTGGCGTCGGGCGTGGCGGCCACCTGCCGCTCGATCCGGTCGAGCAGGGTCCCGTCGCCGGGCACCGGTTGCGCGGTGGCGTCGAGGTCGGCGGTCAGCGCGGCCCGCTCGTCGTCGGCGAGGAGGTCGAGGCGGCTCATCCGCACCTGCGGCTCGGCGGTGACGGCGGCGAGGAGGCGCACCACCCGCGCCGCCAGGCCCTCGGCGGTGGCCCGGTCGAACAGGTCGGCCGCGTACTCCAGGTGCACGTCGACCCGCCCGGCCCCCGGCGCGCCCGACTCGGCGAAGATCCAGTTGAGGTCGAACTTGGTGGTGCCGGCGTCGTAGTCGACGCCGCCGGCGCCCGGCGAGAAGGCGTCGAGGACGCCCTCGGGCCGGTGCAGGTAGCCGACCATCACCTGGAACAGCGGGTTCCGGGCCCGGGACCGCGTCGGGTTGAGCGCCTCCACGACGGCGTCGAACGGCACGTCCTGGTGCTCGAAGGCGGCGAGGTCGCCCCCGCGCACCCGGTCGAGCACCTCGGCGAACGTGGGGTCGCCGGACAGGTCGGTGCGCAGCGCCAGCGTGTTGACGAAGAAGCCGACCAGCTCCTCCAGCGCCTCGTCGGAGCGGCCGGTGATCGGCGCGCCCAGGACGATGTCGTCGCCCGCGCCGAGCTTGTGCAGCAGCACCGCCACGGCGGCGTGGACGGCCATGAACGACGTCGTGCCGGTGGCGAGGCAGAGGGCCCGGAGGCGCTCGTGCACGTCGGGCGGCAGGGTGACCGTGACCGTCCCGCCCCGATGGCTGGGCACGGCGGGCCGCGGCCGGTCGGTGGGGGCGGTGACCTCCTCGGGGGCGCCGGCCAGCACCCGGCGCCAGTGGTCGAGCTGGCGGGCGTGGCGGCTGGTGGGGTCGGCCGGGTCGCCGAGCAGCGCCCGCTGCCACAGCGTGAAGTCGGCGTACTGCACCGGCAGCGGGTCCCACTCGGGGGCGCGGCCCTGGGCGCGGGCCTCGTAGGCCTGGGTGAGGTCGCGCAGGAACGGCCGGTCGGACCACTCGTCGGTGGCGATGTGGTGCAGGACGACGACCACGACCCGCGCGTCGCCGGCGCGCACGACCGCGGCGCGGATCGGGAGGTCGCGGGCCAGGTCGAACGGTCGCCGCACCAGCTCGGTGACCAGCGCCTCGACGTCGCCGGGCGCGGCGTCGAGCACCTCGAACGGGACCCGGGCGTCGGCGGCGGCGAGGATCCGCTGGGCGGGCTCGCCGTCGACCTCCTCGAAGATCGTGCGGAGCGCCTCGTGCCGCCCGACCACGTCGTCGAGCGCGGCGTGAAGGACCGCCGGGTCGAGGTCGGCGCCGAGCCGGACGACGAGCGGGAAGTTGTAGGCGGCGAGGTCCTCGTCGACCTGGTGGAGGAGCCACAGCCGGGCCTGGGCGGGCGACAGCGGCAGCACCTCGGGCCGCTCGCCGGCCACCAGCGGCGGCCGGGCCGGGTCTGCACCCACCCGGTCGGCCAGCCGGGCGGCCAGCGCCGCCACGGTCGGTGCCTCGAACAGCTCCCGGATCGCCAGCTCCACGCCGAGGGCGCGGCGGGCCCGGCTCACCACCCGGGTGGCGAGCAGCGAGTGGCCGCCGAGGTCGAAGAAGTCGTCGTCGGGGCCGACGCGGTCGAGGCCCAGCACCTCGGCGAACAGCGTGCACAGCGTCGTCTCCACCGGGCCCTCGGGCGCCCGGGTCGCGGCGGGCGCGGCGTCGGTGGCCGGGGCGGGGAGCGCCCTGCGGTCGAGCTTGCCGTTGACGGTGAGCGGCAGCCGGTCGAGCACGACGAACGCCGCGGGGACCATGTAGTCGGGCAGCCGGTCCCGGAGGTGCTGCCGCAGCGTGGGCACCAGCTGGGTGGTGCGGCGGCTGGCGGTGGGGTCGTTGGCCAGCGCCGCCGGCCGCGGCCCGTCGTAGGTGGCGGGGAGGACGCCGACGACCAGGTCGTAGGTGCCCGGCTGCGCGCCGGGGACGGCGACGGCGGCGAGGCCCGCCGCCCGGGCCTGCTCGACGAGGTCGTCCGGCTCGGGGCCTTCCCGGGTCGCCAGCGCGGCGGTGGCGGCCCGGAGGTCGCCACGGGCGGCCAGCTCGGCGGCGACGACCTCCCCGCCGGTGCGGGGGTCGGGGATGCCGGTGATCCGGCCGGGTTCGGGCGTGAAGG
>DATCLV010000772.1:0-15870 GCA_036563745.1 Acidimicrobiales bacterium
GTCGACCACGCCCTGCACGCGGGGCTCCAGGGTCTCCAGCACGAGGCGGTTGCACTGGAGCAGCGGGTCCTTCTTGCCGGTGTCGATCCACCAGCCCTCGAGGACCTCGTGGTTCACCCGGTGGCCGTGGTCGATCAGCCACTGGATGGCGTCGGTGATCTCCAGCTCGCCCCGCCACGAGGGCTCGATGGCCCGGACGGCGTCGTGGATCGCCTTGTCGAACAGGTAGACGCCGACCAGGGCCAGGTCGGACGGGGGCTCGACCGGCTTCTCGACCAGGCGCAGGACCTCGCCGTCGGCGCCGAGCTCGGCGACGCCGAACTGGCGGGGGTCCTCGACCTTGGCCAGGAGGATCTGGGCCGACGGCGCCTTGCCCTCCTCCTCGCCGAGGCGGGGCAGCCGGGCCCGGTCGCGCTCGGCGTCGAAGCGCTGCACGAACCCGACGAGGCCCTGCTGGAGCATGTTGTCGCCGAGGTACATGACGAAGTCGTCGTCGCCGAGGAAGTCGCGGGCGATGAGCACGCAGTGGGCCAGGCCGAGCGGTTCGTCCTGGGGGATGTAGGTGACGTCGACCCCCCACCGGGACCCGTCGCCGACCGCCTCGATGATCTCGTCGCGGGTGCCCCCGACGATGATCCCGATCTCCTTGATGCCGGCCTCGACCATGTCCTCGATCCCGTAGAAGAGGATCGGCTTGTTGGCCACGGGCACCAGCTGCTTCGCGCTCGTGTGGGTGATCGGGCGCAGGCGTGTGCCCGCACCGCCGGACAGGATGAGGCCCTTCACGGATGGCGATTGTTGCAGGTGTGTGGCACCACCGTGGCACCACCGCCCACCCGGGACCCGCCCCGGTCCCCGGCCCGGCGGCGACCGTCAGCAGTCGGGGGGCACCGTGGTCGAGGTCGTGGTGGTGTCGCCGCCCGTCCCGGCGCCGGCACCGTCGGTGGTGCTGGTGGTGCCCTCTGGGTTGCGCGGGTCGTAGACGGTGGTGAGCGGCTCGCCGTCCTCGACGCCCGGGCCGTCGCCGATCCCGCCGATCCCGCCGGGTTCGTCGCCGTCGTCACCGTCGTCGCCGACGCCCGGATCGTCGGCGCCCGGGTCGTCGGCGTCGGTGCCGTCGCCGGCGCTCGGGTCGTCGTCCTCCTGGGGCGGCAGCGGCGGCGCCGGCTCGGTGGCCACGCCCGCCCAGTCGGACCCGGTCACCACGACCACGCCCTGGTCGGCCCCGGCGCTGCCCGCCGGGATCTCCTCCAGCTCGGCGCCGCCCTCCAGCCAGCGGACCACCAGCTCGGCGGCGGCGCGGCTGCCCTCGGGGTAGCGGACGACCGTGCGCTCGATGCCGAACCCGGGCTCCTCGCCCCGGCCGACCACGATGAACCCGGCGTCGGTGAGCTGGCCGGCGGCCAGCATCGCCTGGCCGTTGATCCCGGAGCCGTTGCGCACGGTGAGCCGCACCGAGGCCGGCACCATGTCGGCGGACGCCCCGGTGGTCTCGTCGTCGTCCCCGTCGTCGCCCGAGTCGCCGTCGTCGTCCCCGTCGTCGCCGAGGGCGCCGTCCGGGTCGCCCCGGAACTTGGCGAGGATCGGCTCGGCCTCGCTCTCCACCAGCAGCACGACGTCGGCGGCGCCCTTGAACTCGCGCACCACCGGGACCGTGTAGGTCTCCAGGCTGTCGGGGTCGAACTCGCGGAACCGCCGGGCCAGGTCGAAGATGTCGCCGGTGGTGAGCTCGTCGTCGATGGTGACGCTGGCCAGGGCGGCGTCGAGCAGCCGGTCGAGCGTGCCCGGGTTCCGGGCGCCCTTGCTGATCACCCGGTCGAGGGCCCGGCGGATGAAGTCCTGCTGGCGCTGGATGCGGCCGAGGTCGTAGCGGGGGTCGCGCACCCACTCGCCGTCGACGAGCTGGTCGTGGTAGCGGGACCGGGCGTAGGCCAGCGCCTGGACCGGGTCGAGGGTGACGCAGCCGGTCTGCAGGATGCTGAGCCCCGAGCGCTGGTCGCGGGCCGGGTAGGGAAAGTAGACGGGCACGCCGTCGATGGCCTCGACCAGGTCGCGGAAGCCCAGCAGGTCGAGCTGGACGTAGTGGTGGATCGGGATGCCGAGGTAGTCGCGGAGGACCCCGATCAGCACGTCGGGCCGGCCGTTGCCCCGGGCGATCGCGGTGTTGATGCGGGCGTTGTCGCCGGTGTCGTTGTACGGCACCCACAGGTCGCGGGGCAGCGACAGGAGCTGGGCCTTGGCCTCGTCCGGGTCGATCCGGAGGACCATGATCGTGTCCGACAGCTGGTTGGAGTCCCGCTGGCGGCGGACCGGGTCGTCGGGGTCGAGGCGGTCGGCGTTGTCGATGCCGACGATCAGGTAGTTCTGCGGCTCGCCCGCCTCGCCGGTCGTCTCCTCCAGGACGCTCGACAGCTCGACCCGGGGGATGCGCTCGGCCTTGCGGTACAGGTAGGCGAAGCCGGCGGCGCTGAGGCCCAGCGAGAGGCTGCTGAGCACGCCGGCGACGATGACCAGCCGCTGGCCCCAGCCCCGGCGCCGCTTCCGCGCCCGCGCCCGGGCCCGGCCGTCGCCCGGGCCCTCGCCGTCGCCCGAGCCGCCGCCCGCCGCGCGGCCCGCCTCGTCGCCCGGGGCGTCCCTCATCGGACGGGGAGGCCCAGGTCGCGGGCGATGACGAGGCGCTGGATCTCGCTGGTGCCCTCGCCGATCTCCAGCACCTTCGCGTCCCGGTACTGGCGGGCCACGAGGGTCTCGTCGATGAACCCGGCGCCGCCGAACACCTGGGTGGCCATGCGGGTGGCGGTGACCGCCGACTCGGTGGCGACCAGCTTGGCGATGGCCGCCTCCCGCTTGAACGGGCGGCCGGTGTCCCGCCGCCAGGCCGCCTGGTAGGTGAGGAGCCGGGCGCTCTCGGCCATGGCGGCCAGGTCGGCGCAGGCGAACGCCACGGCCTGGTTGGTGCCGATGGCCCGCCCGAAGGCGACGCGGTCGTTGGCGTAGCGCACCGACTCGTCGAGGCAGCACTGGATCACCCCGACGGCCAGGGCGGCGATGGCGATGCGGCCCTCGTCGAGGGTCTCCAGGAACTGGGCGAACCCACGGCCACGCGTGCCGAGCAGGTTGGCCTCGGGCACCCGGCAGTCGACGAACCGCAGGCCGTGCGTGTCGGACGCGTGCCAGCCCATCTTCCGGTAGGGCGGGTCGACCTCGAAGCCCGGGGTGTCGGCCGGGACGATGATCGTGGAGATCTCGGGCCGCCCGCCCTCGGCCGGCGCCGACGTGCGGGCCGTGACCGTGACGAACGCCGTGAGCGGCGTGCCCGAGTTGGTGATGAACGCCTTCTCGCCGTTGATGACCCACTCCCCCGCCGCCTCGTCGAGCACGGCGGTGGTGCGGGTGCCGCCGGCGTCGCTGCCGGCATCGGGCTCGGTGAGGCCGAACCCGGCCAGCGCGCGGCCGGCGCACAGGTCGGGCAGCCAGCGTTCCCGCTGCTCCTCGGTGCCGAACCGGTAGATCGGGGTGGCGCCGAGACCGACGGCGGCCTCGAGCGTGATCGCCAGCGACTGGTCGGCCCGGGCGACCTCCTCGATGGCGATGCAGAGGGTGGTGAGGTCGGCGCCCCCGCCGCCGTAGCGCTCGGGGAACGGGATGCCGAAGAGCCCCAGGTCGCCCATCGCCCGCACGGTGTCGACCGGGAACGTGTGGTCGCGGTCCCACTCGACGGCGTGGGGAGCGATCTCCCGGGCGGCGAAGTCGCGCACCACCGCCCGCAGCTGCTCCTGTTCGTCGGTGAACTCCACGTGCACGGGAGGGATCGTACGGCCCGGGTGCCCGGGGTGGGGCCCCGGCCCGCCCGGGCCCGCCGTCCCCCCGGGCCCGCACGGCGTGACGACCGTCGCTACGGCCCCACGACCGGCACGACCTAGGCTCGCCCCCGGTGACCGTGTCCGACGCAACGCCGCTGGCCGTGGTGGGCGGCCGGCTCCTGACCGACCTGGTCGACGTCACCTCCGACCTGGCCGCCCTCGACAGCGAGGGACTGTGGGCCGTGGTCCTCCCGTTCGACGCGCCGCCGATCTGCGCCCGGTTCGCCACCGCCCGCCCGGCCCGCCCCTGGCCCGGGCCACCGTGGCGGGGCCCCCACCCCGGCGCGTGGCGGTCGTCGCTGGACGAGGGGAAGTTCTGCGCCGGGGTCGAGTCGATCCGGGCCTCGATCGCCGCCGGCGACGTGTACCAGGTGAACCTCACCCGCCGCCTCGCCGCCCCGCTCCCCGACGGGCCCGGCGTCGACGTCGCCGCCCTCGGTGCCGCCCTGGGCGCCGGCAACCCCGCCCCCTACTCGGCCGTGGTGCGGCTGCCGTCGGTCGGCTGCCACGTGGCCTCCGCGTCGCCCGAGCGGTTCCTGCGCCGGGACGGCCGGCGCGTGGCGTCGTCGCCGATCAAGGGCACGGCCGCCGACCCGTCGGGCTTCCTGCCCAAGGACCGCGCCGAGAACGTGATGATCGTCGACCTCGTCCGCAACGACCTGGGCCGGGTGTGCGAGTGGGGCTCGGTGGAGGTGCCCGCCCTGTGCGCCGTCGAGGAGCACCCGGGCCTGGTGCACCTGGTGTCGACGGTGACCGGCGAGCTGCGCCCCGGCATGGGCTGGGGCGACATGGTCGAGGCCACGTTCCCGCCGGGGTCGGTCACCGGGGCGCCGAAGCTGGCGGCCCTCGACGTGATCGCCCGCCTCGAGCCCGTGCCCCGCGGCGTGTACTGCGGGGCCGTGGGGTGGGTCGACGCCGACCGCCGACAGGGCGACCTCAACGTCGCCATCCGCACGTTCTGGATCGAGGACGGGCAGCTGCACCTCGGCACGGGCGGCGGCATCACCTGGGACTCGACGCCCGACGGCGAGTGGGCCGAGACCGAGCTGAAGGCCCACCGCCTGCTCGGCGTGGCGTCGACCCCCTAGCGTCCGCGTCGCCGCGACCTCGCACGGTGGCGGCGCCGGCCGCCACCACACATGACGGTTGCGTAACGACGCTATTGACGTGCCGTGGTCGGCTTCCCTAGAAAACCACGGCGTGAGGCGGGAGGAACGCAAGGCCCAAACCCGGCAAGACCTGGTGGAAGCGGCGGTCACCGAGTTCGGGCGGCACGGCTACCAGGGCGGCCGGGTGGAGCGCATCGCCGCCGCGGCCGGCGTCACCACCGGCGCCCTCTACGCCCACTTCGGGTCGAAGGAGGACCTCTTCCTCACCGTGTACGAGGAGGCCGTCCACCGGCTGGTCGACGAGGCCGAGGTCCTCACCTACCACCGGGGGAAGGGCGAGCCGGTCGACGTGGCCGTCGCGTCCGACGCCTGGCTGGGCTGGCACACCGGCGATCCCCGCTGGATCCGCCTGGTCGCCGAGCTCATGCTGTCGATCGCCGATCTGCCGGTCCTCCAGCCCGACATCGCCGGCCTCCGCCGCCAGGGGCGGCAGAAGCTGGCCGAGTGGCTGTCCGAGGCCGCCGAGTCGCAGGGCCGGCGCCTCACCGTGCCGGCGGAGGAGCTGGCGCTCCACCTCCACGCCCTGGGCATCGGCATGGCGCTGGAGCACATGACCGACCCCTCGCTCGCCGTGGAGGGCCGCTTCGGCCGCTGGGTCGAGGCGATGTTCATGCACTGCTCCGAGCCCGACCCCGCCCGGGCCGCCCCGGACGGCCACCGCGCCGACGGCGACGGCCACCGGCCGGCCCCGGCGCCCCGGGCCGCGAGGCCCGAGGCCGGCGCCGACGCCGGCGCCGACGCTCAGCCGAGCCCGTAGGCGACGACGCGGCCGTCCTGGGTGCCCACGTAGAGCTGGCCGTTCGACACGGCGGGGGCGCCCGTGATCCCCGAGCCGACGTCGGCCGACCACAGCGGGTCGCACACGGCGGCCCCGCAGCCGGCGGCGTCGAAGGCCCGCAGCGCGTCGTCGTTCCCGGCGCTGTACAGGACGCCGTTGGCGACCGCCGGCTGCCGGCGCGCGCCCGCGCCGTCGGGGTGCGCCGCCCGCCACAGCGGCGAGCAGGAGGCGGCGCCGCAGCCGTCGGCATCGACCGCGACCACCCCGGCCGCCGTCGGCACGTAGAGGACGCCGTTCGCCAGCGCCGGGGCACCCGTGGACGTTGACCCCAGCGTGGCGGTCCACTGGAGCCGGCCGTCGGCGGTGGTGACCGCGTAGACGGTTCCGAGGTCGTCGACCGTGTAGAGCACCGCCTCGCCGGGGCCGAGCACCGGCGGGGTGGCGCTCGTGCCGCCGATCGCCAGCGACCACGACGGGCAGGCGACCGTGGGGGCCTGCGGCACGCACGAGGGCGGGTCCGTCAGCGGCCAGGCCCGCACGCCGTTGCCGGTGCTCGGAGTGGCGCCGCCGGCGAGGAGGAAGCCGGTGCCGGCCTGGTAGACGCCGTGCTCGCCGAGGGTCACGGGCGGCGCGGCCGGACCCCCGATGCCGGAGCTCACGAAGATCGGGCGCGACCACCCGAAGCCCGGGTCGGCGCTGTCCCGCAGGATCAGCGAGGTGGCGACCGGCGTGCCCGAGCCGAAGCCGACGTGGCGCCAGGCGCTGCGGGTGCCACGGAGGGCGTCGACGAGCGCCGACGCCTCGCCCGCCCCGAGGTCCGCGCCGGTGGCGGCGTCGAGCCACGAGGAGGTGTAGTGCCCGCCCAGGTTGCCGATGCCGCTGGTGACCAGGACCCGGTTCCCGTCGCTGATGGCGGGCCCGATCACCAGCGGGATCCCCGGGTTCTCCACGTGGTGGGTCCACAGCCGCTCGCCGGTGCCCGTGTCGAAGGCGTACCACGACTCCGCCGAGTCGACCACGTGGACCCCGCGGTTGGACACGACCGGGTCCCCCACGCCGGTGCCGTCGGTGGCGGCGCTCCACCGCTCGGTCAGCTCGTCGACGTTGCCGACCCCGATCGTCGTCTCCAGGTCGTCGAAGGCCGTGCGGTCGGGGCCGTGACCCGGTTGGTACCAGCACCCCGTCATCGCACCCGTGAGCGCGACGACGACGCCGCCCGCCGCCAGCGCACGCAGCTTCCGCGCCATGGTCGTCCCCCCTGGACGTCGTGGCCGGTCCCATCCCCACGGTCCCGACCCCGGTGCCGAGGGTAACCCTCATCGACGTGGCCCGTGGGGTCGGCCATGATGCCGGACCGATGACGACCGCGACTGCAGTGTGGATCAACGGCTCCCTGGTCGATCCCGAGGAGGCCAAGGTGTCCGTGTTCGACCACGGCTTCACCGTGGGCGACGGGGTGTTCGAGACGCTGAAGGTGGTGGACGGCCGGCCGTTCGCCGTCACCCGGCACCTGGAGCGGCTCGAGCGGTCGGCGGTCGGTCTCGGCCTCGACCTGCCGCTCCCGCACGACAAGCTGCGGGCCGTGCTGGACGAGGTCACCGCGGCGGCCGGCCCGGGGGCCGGGCGCATGCGCATCACGCTCACCGGGGGGCCGGCCCCGCTCGGCTCGGGGCGGGGCACCGAAGGGCCCACGCTGGTCGTCGTCGTGGCCCCCGATTCGCCGTGGCCGCCCTCGACGGCGGCGGTCACCGTGCCGTGGCCCCGGAACGAGCGCGGTGCGGTCGCCGGGCTCAAGACGACGTCCTACGCCGAGAACGTGGTCGCGCTGGCCGAGGCGGCCAAGGTGGGCGCGTCGGAGGCCCTCCTGCCCAACCTGCGGGGCAACCTCTGCGAGGGCACCGGCAGCAACGTGTTCGTGGTGCTCGACGGCCGGCTCGTGACGCCGCCACTCATGGCCGGCTGCCTGGCCGGGGTCACCCGGGCGCTGCTGCTGGAGGAGCTGCCGGCGGCCGAGGAGGAGGACGTCCCGATGGCGCGCCTGGCGGAGGCGAGCGAGGTGCTGCTCACGTCGACGACCCGCGACGTGCAGCCGCTGCACGCGCTCGACGGCCGCGAGCTGCCCGGCGTCGACGGCCCGGTCGCCAAGGAGGCGTCGGCCGCCATCCTGGAGCTCCGGGCCCGCACGATGGACCCCTGACGTCCCCACCACCCAAATTGCGTCCAGAAGGCCGATCTATGCGGCCGGATCAACGCAATTTCACGAGGGGCGGAGGTGGACGACGTCGCCGACGGCGAACGTGCGCCGGTCGCCCTCCAGCGTCTCGACCACCAGGTGGCCGTCGCCGGTGACGTCGACGGCCACGCCCTCCACGTCATCGGCGCCCAGGTCGACCCGCACCCGGCGGCCCAGCGTCGCCGAGCGGGCCTTCCAGGCCGGCAGGAGCGCCGACGGTGCGCCGGCGGCCACCAGCGACCCGTAGTGGCCGTCGAGGCGCCGCAGGAACGCCACCAGGAGGTCGGCCCGGTCGACCGGCGCGCCCGTCAGGTGGTTGAGCGCCGTGGCGGTGTCGGCCAGCTCGTCGGGCAGGGCGTCGGGCCAGTTGACGTTGACCCCGACGCCGACGACCACCGCCACCCGCTCGTGCGGCCGCGGCGCCCGCCAGCCGCCCGAGGCGGTGCTGCCGGCCGGCCAGTCGGCCTCGGCGAGGATGCCGGCCAGCTTCCGGTCGATCCCGCGGCCGTCACCCTCACCGGCCGGGTCGGCGACGACGAGGTCGTTCGGCCACTTGAGCCGGGCGAGCACGCCCGTGCGCTCCTCGATCGCCTCGGCCATCGCCAGCCCCACCGCCATGCCGACCGCGCCGACGACGGCCGACGGCGGGCGCAGCAGCACCGAGACCAGGAGCGACGCGCCCGGCGGTGCCTGCCACGCACGGCCCAACCGGCCCCGCCCGGCCTGCTGGTGGTCGGCCACGACCACGTGCCCCTCGGCCGCGCCGTCGCGCGCCAACCCCATCGCGTCGGTGTTGGTGGAGCCGGTCTCGGCGACCCAGCGGACCTGCCGGAACCGGGTCCCGGCCAGGGAGGCGGCGACAAGATCGGTCCGGTTACTGGCGTCGTCGCCGGGCACCCCCGTAAACATATGTCGTGCTCTCCAAGATCCTGATCGCCAACCGGGGTGAGATCGCCGTCCGGGTTGTCCGTGCCTGTCGGGAGCTCGGCATCACCTCGGTGGCCGTCTACTCCGACCTCGATCGTGACAGCCTCCACGTCCGCCTGGCCGACGAGGCGTACGCGCTCGGGGGTCAGACGGCCGCGGAGAGCTACCTGAACACCGACAAGATCCTCGAGATCATCGAGCGGAGCGGGGCCGACGGCCTCCACCCGGGCTACGGGTTCTTCGCCGAGAACACCGACTTCGCCCGGGCCATCACCGCCCGCGGGGTCACGTTCATCGGCCCGCCGCCCGAGGCCATCGAGGTCATGGGCGACAAGGTGTCGTCCCGCATCGCCGCCCAGGAGGCCGGCGTGCAGGGCGTGCCCGGCACCACCGAGTTCCTCACGTCGGCCGACGAGGTCGTCGCCTTCGGCGAGGAGCACGGCTGGCCGGTCGCCATCAAGGCCGCCTACGGCGGCGGCGGCCGCGGCATGCGGGTCGTCACGTCGGCCGCCGACGCCGCCGAGGCGTTCGAGTCGGCCCAGTCCGAGGCGCTGAAGGGCTTCGGCCGGAGCGAGTGCTACGTCGAGCGCTACCTCACCTGGCCCCGCCACGTGGAGATGCAGGTGTTCGCCGACGCCCACGGCAACGCCGTGTGGGTGGGCGAGCGCGACTGCTCGATCCAGCGCCGCCACCAGAAGCTCATCGAGGAGAGCCCGGCGCCGCTGTTCCCCGACGAGGTCCGCCAGGCGATGGGCGAGGCCGCCGTCAAGGTCACGAAGGCCTGCGGCTACGTGAACGCCGGCACCGTCGAGTTCCTCTACCAGGACGGCGAGTTCTACTTCCTGGAGATGAACACCCGCCTCCAGGTGGAGCACCCCGTGACCGAGCTGGTCACCGGCCTCGACCTGGTCGCCGAGCAGATCCGGGTCGCGTCCGGCGAGCCGCTCAGCTTCACCCAGGACGACATCGTCCGTCGCGGCCACGCCATCGAGGTGCGCATCAACGCCGAGGACCCGGCGGGCGGCGCGTTCCTCCCCTCCCCCGGGCCGATCACCAAGCTGCGGCTGCCGCAGGGCTTCGGGGTCCGCTGGGACGGCGGCTACGAGGCCGGCGACGAGGTCAGCCAGTTCTACGACAACCTCGTCGGCAAGCTCGTCGTGTGGGGCGCCGACCGCGACGTCGCCATCGCCCGCACCATCCGGGCGCTGGAGGAGCTCCAGGTGGAGGGCATCGCCACCACCGCCCCCGCCGACCTGGCGATCCTGCGCCACCCCGACTTCGTGGCCGGCGAGCACTCCACCAAGTGGGTGGAGGAGCGCCTCGACCTGACCACCACGCCGGACCCGGCCTCGTCCGCGACGTCGTCGGGGGCGGAGGGCGCCGACGCCGCGCCCGAGCCGAAGGTCCGCCGCGACGTCGACGTCGAGGTGAACGGTCGCCGCTACTCGGTGCGGGTGTGGGTGCCCGAGTCGCAGGCCGCGGCGGCCACCACCGCCGGGCCGACGGCAGGCCGCGCCGCCGCGCCGCGAGCCCGCCGGGCGTCGTCGGGCTCCGCCGGGGGCGGTGCCGGCAGCGGCGAGGTCACGGTCCCCATGCAGGGCACGATCGTGAAGGTGCTGGTGGCCGAAGGCGACACCGTCGAGGCCGGCCAGACCGTGTGCGTGCTCGAGGCGATGAAGATGGAGAACAACATCTCCGCCGACCGGGCCGGCACCGTCCGCGACGTGAAGGTGTCGCCGGGCCAGTCGGTCGGTTCGGGCGACGTCGTCGTCGTCATCGCCTAGATCCCGGTCGGGACCGGCGGGATCCCGGTGGCCGCGCCGTGCGCGGTTCCCGGCCCTGCCGCGCTCCGCCTCCCCTGGCCAGCGCCACCACGCAGGAGCCCCGACTCGGGGGGAAGGGCGAGGCCCCTGCGTGGGGTGGCTGCTGTGCACCGCGAGATTGCCCAGGCGGAATTGGCGATGTCAATCCGCGGCATTTGGCTGTGTACGAGCGCGCACCGGTCTCGTTCACGGTCGGACAGGCGGTCGGATTGGCGAAAGTGCACGTCCGAGCTATTGCCCAATCGCCCTGTCCGACTGCAAGGAAGACACCTCGCTGCGGGACCGGTGACCGTTTTCACAACCGGGGCTGCGGGATGGCGTCGGTCGAGCGAAGACGGTACGGTCCGTGATGGCTGGAGCACGGGCCGAGTCGTGTGGGGCGGACCTCCGGTCCGGGTGAAGGCCAGGGACGACTGGGGACACGGGACCTTTCACGTAGGACCCTCTACGGCGAGGTTTCGACAAGGCAGAGGACTGTGGGGGTCTGACATGCCGCAGGTGGGCCAACGAAGGCGAACGGGATTGAGCGGGAGATCGACGACGCATATGTCGCGAAGGACGGCCCACCACCGGGCGCCGAAGGAGAAGATCAGCGTCACGGTCGACCGCGACGTGTGGGAGCAGGCACGGGCGCTCCCGTGGGCCGAGTCGGCCTCGGAGGTGGTCAACGAGGCGCTGCACCGCCTGGTGGCCGCCGAGCGCCTCGGCGTGATGCTCGACCGCCTGGCCGAGGACTTCGGGCCGGTCGACGAGGACCTCGTGACCCGGGCCGAGGCGACGTGGTTCGGCGAGTGACCGTCGACGCCGGGGTGCTCGCCGCCGTCGCCGACGGCTGCCCCCAGGCCCGGGCCCACCTGGAGGCGTTCCGGCGCCACAGCGTGGAGGTCGTGATCCCGGCGCCGGCGATCGCCGAGAGCGTCACCGGCAGGCGGCTCCACGACGCCCGGCTCAACCTCGCCATCCGCGGCTGCCGGGTGGTCGACACCACCGAGCCGATCGCGCGGCGGGCCGCCGTGCTCCAGGAGCGGGCCGACCTGCCGGACGCCGCGCTGCACGCCATGGTCGTCGCCACGTCGGAGCTGGTGGGCGGCGGCGCGCTGCTGACCGACGGCTGCCCCACCTGCGGCGCCCTGGCGTCGCTCACCTCGGTCCGGGTCGAGACCCGCTGACCCGAAATTGCGTCGAAAAGGCCGCACTATGCGGCCTTTTCGACGCAATTTGCAGGGGGTCAGGCCAGGCGGACCTCGACCCAGTCGGGGGACGCCTCGCCGCACCGGTAGGGAGCGTCGCGGCGCTTGCCGATCAGGCCGGTGACGCCGTGGTCGCCCGCCGCCTCGACGAGCGCCAGCCCGTCGCCCCGGTGGGCGGTCAGCGTCGACCACGCCGGCCCGTCGAGGCCCAGGTCGTCGAGCAGCGCCCGGCGCTCCTCCCACGGGCGGTCCCAGCGCGGGTAGCCGTCCATCCACACCAGGTCGAACAGCACGAGCTGCACCGGCGCCGACCGGGCCGCCCGGTCGGACGCCATCGGCCGCCCCTCGAACCGCCGCCGCAGCGCCGCCGGCTCGCCGACCAGCACGCCGTCGAACACCGCCTCCAGCGAGCCGGTGGCCCGGCCGATCCGGCGGACGTCGACAAACCGGTCGCTCACGTCGCGGCCCTCGGCGTCCTGCAGCCGCACCGCGCCCGGCAGCACGGTCGTCATCACCCGCAGCCCCGACAGGCGGACCTCCCACGCCCACTCGTCGCCGCCCACCGCCTCGCCCGGCACGGCCCGCATCGGCTCGACGACCTCGGGCGGCCAGCGGCGGTCCGGGTCGGGCGGCGGGTCCATCCGGTGGATCATCCAGTCCCGGTCGCCCCGGGTGCGGAACAGCGCGTACCGCCCCTGCACCCGCTCGCCCTGGAGGACGAACGTGAGCTTGCCGTCCTTCTCCTCCAGCAGCTCGTAGGTGCCGGTGTCCCACACGAACATGTGCCCGGCGCCGTAGGTGCCCTCCGGGATGTCGCCCTCGAAGGTCAGGTACTCGAGCGGGTGGTCCTCGGTGTGGACGGCGAGGCCGTTGCGGTTCGGGTCCCACGGGATGCCGCGGGGGATGGCGAACGACCACAGCTCCCCCTGCCCGTTCTCCATCCGCAGGTCCCAGTGCAGCCGGGTGGCGTCGTGCTGGTGGATGGTGAACCGGCGGATCTCGCCGGCCGGGGGCTCGTGACCCCCGGTGCCCTCGGGCTCCGGCGTCGCCGCGAAGTCACGCTTCCGGCGGTACTCGGCCAGCGGCTCGTCGGGCGCGCTCATCTCCCCCGGTTCTACCCGCCCACGGCGCCGTGAACGCCGCGAGCGACCAGCCGCCCAGCACGCCGGCCACGAGCCAGGCCGCCCACGAGGCGTCGAGCAGCGCCGGGGCGTCGAGCGCACCGGCGAGGACCGCCCCGGCGGCCAGGACGGCATCCAGCGCCACGTGGGCGGGGCTGGGCGGCGTGTCGTCCCGGGCGAAGCAACCGCACGTGCCCACCGGGGTGCCGGACCGCAGCGCGGCCATCACGAACAGGGCGAAGCCCAGGTAGCTGGCCGCCACCAGCAGCGCCGGGACCCGCCCGCCGACCACCAGCACGACCAGGCCCAGCAGCAGCTCGGCCGCGGCCGCCGCACGCACCAGCCACGGCGACGACGGCCAGCCCAGCGCCCGCAGCGCGCCCGCGGTGCGGGAGGGGTCGGCGACCTTCGCCGCCCCCGCCACCACCAGGAGCAGCGCCGCCGCCCCCAGCGCCCCGGCGGCCAGGGTGGCCACCGGCTACTCGGCCGCTTCGGCCAGGGCCTCGGCCAGCGACGGGTGCACCAGGAGGCTGTCGACGATGTCGGTGACCCGCAGGCCGTTGGTCACCGCCACCGCGATGATCGAGATCAGCTCGGCCGCCTGGCTGCCCACGATCGAACCGCCCAGCACCACGCCGGTGGCCGGGTCGGACAGGATCTTCACGAAGCCCCGCGGGTCGTCGTTGATCAGCGCCTTCGCGGAGGCCGAGAACGGCACCTTCGTCACCCGGATCTTCCGGCCCTCGGCGAACGCGTCGGCCTCGGCCAGGCCCACGTCGGCGATCTCGGGCTCGGTGAAGATCGCCGAGGCCGCCTTGTCGTAGTCGAGGTGGCGGTGCTCGCGGGTCTGCAGGCCCATCACTTGCTCGGCGATCTTGCGGCCCTGCATCGACGCCACCGACGACAGCGGCAGCTTCCCGGACAGGTCGCCGGCCGCGTAGATGTGCGGCACCGACGTGACGCAGTGGCGGTCGATGGTGACGAACCCGCCGTCGTCGACCTTCACGCCGGCGGCGTCGAGGCCGAGGCCGTCGCTGTTGGGGATCGACCCGATCGCCAGCAGGGCGTGGGAGCCCTCGGCGATGCGGCCGTCGTCGCAGCGGACCGTGACCCCGTCGTCGCGCCGGTCGATGCCCACGGCCCGGGCGCCCTTGAACAGGCGCACGCCCCGGCTGAGCAGCTCGGCCTCCAGCGCGGCCGCCACCTCCGGGTCCTTCTGCGGGAGCACCTGCTGGCGGCTCACGATCAGCGTGACCTTGCTGCCCAGCGACGAGAACATGTGCACGAACTCGACGCCGGTCACCCCGGAGCCGATCACCACCAGGTGCTCGGGCAGCTCGGCCGGCGGGTAGGCGTGGCGGGTGGTGAGCACCCGCTCGCCGTCGACGTCGGCCCAGTCGGGGATGCGGGGGCGGCTGCCGGTGGCGACGAGGAAGGCGTCGCCCTCGACCTCCAGGCGCTCGCCGTCGGCGGTCTCGACGGCCACCGTGTGGGGGTCGAGGAACGACCCGGTCCCCTTGATCAGCCGCACGCCCTGGCTCTCGAGGAGCCCGACCACGTTGTTCTCCAGCCGCGTCTCGATGTCGGAGATGCGGGCCTTGAGGGCGTCGAGGTCGAGGTGGACGGACGTGTCGTGCAGGCCCATCCCCTCGCTGCGGTCGATGAAGCTCATGGCGCCGGCGGTGGCGATCATGGCCTTGGACGGGATGCAGTCCCGCAGGTGCGCGGCGCCGCCCACGATGTCGCGCTCGATGAGCGTGACCTGGGCGCCCAGCCGGGCGGCGACGGTCGCTGCGGTGTTGCCTGCGGGCCCCCCGCCCACGATCACGAAGCGCACGGGCATGCCCAGCACTGTAGGGCCTCGCTCTCTCGCCTCCGCCGCCGGGCGTCGCCGACCGTCAGCTCGCCGGCTGGTGGTCGCGCTCCATGTAGTAGCGGTCGCCGCCGATGTCGGCCCGCATGCCCGGGTCGACCTCCTTGGCCCGCAGGTAGTGGCCCACGATCGCCCGCTGGGTGAGCGCCATGTCCTCGATGGGTGCCCCGGCGTTGAGCAGCTGGGCGTGCCAGATGAACACGTCACCGGCACCGCCGACGAAGTCGACCGGCTCGAGGCCGCGCTCGGCGACCTGGGCGGCGATGTAGGCGTCGTAGTCGGCGCGCTCGTCCTCGGTCAGCTCGATCCGGCCGTCGCTGAACGTGTACGGCGGGATCGTGTGGCTGCCCGGGTAGTAGCGGAACGGGCCGGCGCCCGGCTTCACGTCCTCCAGCAGCACCATCGCGCCGACCATGCGCCCCACCTCGGTGGGGGCGATGAACAGCGAGTCGGTGTGGAGGCGCTGCTGGCTGCCGCGCTCCATGGTCACCGAGTTGACCAGGATCGGCGCGCCCTCCAGCAGGTCGTCGAAGGTCTCGACGAGCTCGGGGTCGAGCAGCGTCTCGCGCACCAGCGGCGAGACCAGGTACACGTCGTTCAGCTTGTACGGCTTGGCCCGGGCCCGGTCGGTCGCCTTCGCCAGCGGGATGCGGCGCTCGCGGTGGGTGCCGATGAACACGTCGATCACCAGCCCGCGGTCGTCCTTCTTCCGGTCGCGCCACAGGGCGTCGAGCTCGTCGCCCAGCTCCTTCAGCCGGCCCCACGGCATGAACCGGGGCAGGTGCAGGAAGCCGTTCTCCTTCCACTCGTCGAGCTGGGCCTCGCTCAGGATCTTGCGCTCGTCGGCCAGCTCGGCCGGCGACTTGCCGGCCGTGCCGTCGAGGGCGGCGAGG
>DATCLV010000773.1:0-3359 GCA_036563745.1 Acidimicrobiales bacterium
GCGGGTGGGCGAACGAAAGGTGTGCGATCTGTCAGTTCGGCACCGCGATGGGTCACCGATCGGTTACGGCGAGGTCACAGCTCTGTGCAACTGGGAACCAGTTCCCTCGTCGCACTGCGAAAGGTGACTAGGGTGCGGCCGGTGACCCCCCAGGTCACACGTCCCACGACAGGGAGCTACGGACGGATGATGCAACGACGACGGTACAAGGCGCTCGCGATGGTGCTGGCGCTCGGCATCGTCGCTGCGGGGTGCGGCAGCGACGACGACGATGACGAGGCCACAGGCGACGACACCGAGCAGGGCTCCGACAGCGGCGACGGCGGCGGCGAGATCGAGGGCCCGCCCGCAGTCACCCTGGAGGACGAGTGCGAGGCCGCGAAGGCCGAGGGCGTCGAGGCGCCCGAGGGCTTCAAGGTCAACCTGGTCACCGACATCGGGCGGGTCGACGACGGCACCTTCAACCAGTTCGCCTTCGAGGCGATGGAGGCCGCGGCGGACTGCTTCGGCTTCGAGACCAGCTACATCGAGACGGTGTCGGAGGCGGACTACAACACCAACATCTCGACGTCGCTGCAGGACAACCCCAACGTGCTCATCACGAACGGGTTCCTGATCGCCACCGACACCCTGGCGGCCGCGCAGAACAACCCCGACGTCGACTTCATCGGCGTCGACCAGTTCCAGGAGGAGTTCCCCGACAACTACGTCGGCGTGCAGTTCCGTGAGGACCAGGGCGGCTACATGGCGGGCGTGCTGGCCGCGTCGCTGAGCGAGAGCGGCGTGATCGGTGTCGTCGGCGGTCGTGAGGACGTGCCGCCCGTCGTCCGCTTCGTCAACGCCTTCGAGCAGGGCGCCCTGTCGGTGAACCCCGACATCGAGGTGCTGAGCGTCTACAACGAGTCGTTCACCGCGCCGGACAAGGGTGCGTCCGACGCCGCCCAGTTCATCGGTGAGGGTGCCGACGTCATCTTCGGCGCCGGCGGCCAGACCGGCTCCGGTGCCATCGCGGCCGCCGCCGAGCAGGGCGTGTGGGCCATCGGCGTCGACCAGGACGAGTACTTCACCACCTTCAACGGCGGCGACGCCCCGGGCTCGGAGTACCTCGCCACCTCGGCGGTGAAGCGGGTCGACCTGGCGGTCTTCCGCAACATCGTGGCGTCGATCAAGGGTGAGTTCCAGGGTGGCCTCTACACCCTGGAGGCGGCCAACGACGGCATCACCTACGCGCCGTTCCACGACGCCGACCTGCCCGAGGAGGCCGTCGAGGCCCTCGAGGAGGCCCGGGCGGGGCTGGCCGACGGCTCCATCGACACCGGCGTCGACCCGGTGACCGGCCTGCCGAACTAGGGCGCGAGGCCGGAAAGGAGTGGTGACGTGACGGTGCGGGACCGCGGCGGCGACCACGCTGCGGCCCCGCACCGCCGTCCCGTCGTGAGGGCGACCGACACATGACCTCCCCGGACACGGACCCCGCCGGCGACGACCCCGTCGACCCCGCCACCACCAGCGCCACCGGCGCCGCTGGCACCGATCCCGTCGACCCCCTCGGCGTGGAGGCTCCGGGCGGCGACACGGACGGCACGGCCGACGCCGACGCCGACGGTCGCCCCGAGCCCGAGTTCGTCCTCGAGGCGCGGGGCATCACCAAGCGCTTCCCCGGCGTCCTCGCGAACGACGGCGTCGACCTGACCCTGCGCCGCGGCGAGGTCCACTGCGTCCTCGGCGAGAACGGCGCCGGCAAGTCGACGCTGATGAACGTGATCTTCGGGCTCTACCAGCCCGACGCCGGCGAGCTGCTCGTCGAGGGCGAGCCGGTGCGGTTCCGGAGCTCGGCCGACGCCATCGCCCGCGGCATCGGCATGGTCCACCAGCACTTCCAGCTGGTGCAGGCGTTCACCGTGGCCGAGAACGTGGTCCTCGGCGAGGAGCTGCGGCGGGGCCCGCTGCTCGACCTGGACGCCGCCCGCCGGCGCATCCGGGAGCTGAGCGAGTCGTTCGGCCTCACGGTCGACCCCGACGCCCGGGTGTCGGACCTGTCGGTGGGGGAGCAGCAGCGGGTCGAGCTGCTGAAGGCGCTGTTCCGCGACGCCGAGATCCTCATCCTCGACGAGCCGACCGCGGTGCTGACGCCCGGCGAGGTCGACGAGTTCTTCAAGGTGGTCGAGAGCCTCACCGACCAGGGCAAGTCGATCATCTTCATCACCCACAAGCTCCGCGAGGTGCTGGCGGTCGCCGACCGGATCACGGTGATCCGCCGCGGCCGGGTGGTCGGCACCGCCGATCCGGGCGAGGCGACCCCGGCGTCGCTGGCCTCGCTGATGGTCGGCCGCGAGATCCTGCTGGCGGTCGACAAGACGCCGGCGACCCCCGGCGACACCCGCCTGCGGGTGCGCGACCTGATGGTCACCGACGACCGGGGCTACGCAGCGGTCGAGGACCTCAGCTTCGAGGTGCGGGCGGGCGAGATCTTCGGGCTGGCCGGGGTGGAGGGCAACGGCCAGCGCGAGCTGGTCGAGGCCATCACCGGCATGCGGCCGAAGCTGGCCGGCACGGTCGAGCTCGAGGGCGAGGACATCACCCACCTCAACCCCCGCCAGGTCGACCACCGCGGCGTGGCCCACGTGCCCGAGGACCGCAACAAGCACGGCCTCGTCGAGTCGTTCACGCTCGCCGACAACCTGGTCCTCAACACCTACGCCGACAAGCCCTTCGCCCGCCGGCTCGTCCGCCAGACCCGGCGCATCGACGAGCAGGCCCGGGAGCTGGTCGAGCGCTACGACATCCGGACGTCGGGGATCCACGCCCCGGTGGGGACGCTGTCGGGCGGCAACCAGCAGAAGGTGATCATCGCCCGCGAGCTGTCGGGCGAACCCAAGCTGCTGATCGTGGCCCAGCCGACCCGCGGCCTGGACGTCGGGTCGATCGAGTTCATCCACCGCCGGATCATCGAGATGCGCGACGCCGGCGCCGCGGTGCTGCTGGTGTCGGCCGAGCTCGACGAGATCTTCACCCTGTCCGACCGGATCGGCGTGCTGTTCCGGGGCCGCCTGGTCGGCGACTTCCCGCGCGAGGAGGCCTCCCGCGACACGGTCGGGTACCTGATGGCCAGCGGCCGCGACCCCGAGGAGGCCCCCGCGACCGACGAGACCGGCGGGACCGACGAGGTCGGCGACCCGGCCGGCGACGCCGACGACGCCGGGACCGACCCGACCGACACCGACGCCACCGACGCGGCCGAGGCGACCGACGGCCCTGAGCGGGGGGACGCACCATGACCACGACGACCGCCGACACCGGGTCCCGGCCTCCGGGCCGGCCGGGCAACGCCGCCGAGACGGTCCGCCGCGCCCTCGACC
>DATCLV010000787.1:0-10859 GCA_036563745.1 Acidimicrobiales bacterium
AGGACGACGAGGGCGACGAGGGCGACGACAGCGACCGGCGGCGGGTGGCGCGCTGCTCGAGCCGCTCCCGGGTCGCGGCATCCGCCGGGAGGAACGTCTCGACCAGCAGCTCCGACACCGTCACGTCGACCGCGGTGGTGAACGTGGCCGCCGTGGCGTAGAAGCGCAGGTCGCCCTCGGGGGTCCTCAGGTGCAGCGGCACCGCGAGCCCGCCGCACGCCGGGGTGGCCGGCGGGGCACCGTTGCGGGGGCGGTAGCCGGCGAGCTCCTCGCGCAGCGCGTCGAGGTCCGGGCCCCGGCCCCGGAGGTTGCCGATGATGTGGTCGTGCCAGTCGGCGAGGTTGACGATCCGCCGGGCGAGTCCCGCCGGGTGGAGGCACAGCCGCAGCACGTTGACCGGCGGCGCCAGCAGCGACGGGTCGACGCCCTCGGTGAGCAGCGACGCCGCGTCGTTGGCCGCGAGGAGGTCCCACCGGCGGTCGACGACGATCGCGGGCCACGGCTCGTGGGCGCCGAGGACGTCGTGGAGGGCGGACCGGACGACGTCGAACCCCGGGTCGTGCCACGGCGTGTCGCCGTACTCGGGGGCGTAGCCCGCGGTGACGAGCAGCTCGTTGCGCTCCCGCAGCGGCACGTCGAGGTGCCGGGCCAGGTGGAGGACCATCTCGCGGCTGGGTCGGGTCCGGCCGTTCTCCACGAAGCTCAGGTGCTTCAGCGACACGCCGGCGTCGTCGGCGAGCTGCTCCTGGGTGAGGCCGCGCTGCCGCCGCCAGTGCCGGACGAGGTGCCCGATCGTGGTCTTCGGCGGACTCGACATCGCCTGGTCACGGTACCGAGGGAGGAGGCCGGAGCGGTCGGGGCGCTCCCGCCCGACGGTCCGCTCGGCGACCCGCCCGGCGGCGAGGTCGACGGTCAGGTCGGCGAGGCCGACGGTGGACCCGTTCATGGCAGCGCCAGCACCCGGTAGGCGATGTGGTGGAGCGACAGCGACTCGACGACCCCCACGGCCACGACGCGGTGCAGCCAGGCATGGGGCTCGGCGGCCGTGTCGAAGAGCGGCGCGATCCGGGCGTACATCTCGTCGCCGGGCACGGTGTCGCCGGCGAGGAACCGGGCCCGCCCCTCCTCGCCGAGCACGACCCGCCCGGTGGCGGTGAGGAAGACGGTGTGGTCGTCGGGGGTCCGGAACGTGGCCCGGACGTCGACGCGGGCGACCCCGTCGTCGCCGACCACGAGCCAATCGCCCCCGCCGGGCAGCACCTCGGCGCTGAACCGGGTCCCGGTCACGGTGCCGCCGCGGATGACCGCGTCGATCCGGGTGCCGAGGGGTGACGGGTAGAGGTGCATCGGGTGGAAGTCGATGGCGATGTCGAAGAGGTGCTCGGCGGCGAGCTCCTCGATCGGGCCGGTCGAGCCGGCCGGGGCGGCGTCGGGTGTCGACCCGGGGGCGATGGTCGTCATCGGCTCATCCTGGCGACGCGGCCGGCGCATCCCCATTACCTCTGAGGTGCACCCGCTGCACCCGACAGGTGGTGGTGAGCGCCCGCATCCGCTGCGAGCGTCACCGGCATGAGCGATCGAGACGTCCCCGGCACCGGCCCTGGAACGGATACCGGTACCGGCCCCGGCCCCGGCACCGGCTCTGGTGCCGCCCCTGCCACCGGCGCCGACCCCCGCCCCGGCGCCGGGCCTGGCCACCGTCCGGTCGTCCTGGTCCCGGGTGCCTGGCACGGCGCCTGGTGCTGGCGTCGCGTCGAGCGGGGCTTGCGGGCGGCCGGCGTCGACGTGACCTCCGTGGCGCTGACCGGCGTGGGGGAGCGGGCCCACCTCGCCTCCCCGCAGGTGGGGCTCCGCACGCACGTGGACGACGTGGTCGCCCATCTGGCCGCGGCCGACCTCACCGACGCGGTGCTGGTCGGCCACAGCTACTCCGGTCTCGTGGTCCGAGAGGCGGCGGACCGCGAGCCGGAGCGGGTCGGGGTGGTGGCGCTGGTCGACGCCTGGGTCGGCCCCGACGGGAGCAGCCTCCTGGCGATCGCCCCGGCGTGGTTCGGCGACGCGCTCACGGCGTCGGCCGCCGCCGAGGGCTACGGCTGGCTGGTGCCCCCGCCCACGCCGGAGCTGGTCGGCGTCACCGACCCGGACGACGCCGCCTGGCTCACCGCCCACCTGACGCCCCACCCGTACCGCACGTTCACCGACGCCACCCGGCTCACCGGCGCCGTCGAGCGGATCCCGCACCGGGCCGCCGTCTGCGCCGAGGGCCTGGGCCTGCCCTTCGCCGACCTCGCCGCCACCGTCGCCGGCGTCACCGACCCGGTCACGCTGCCCGGCGGCCACGACGCCATGGTCGTCGCGCCCGACGCCGTCACCGAGTTCGTCCTCGCCGCCGCCGGCTGCTGAACCCGCACCCGACCGTGACCGGGCCCGGCTCGGCCCACTCCTCACCGGGCCCGGTCCCGGGCCACCCGCTCGTCCCCCAACCGGAGCCGGGTGGCCCCCCTGCGACCCCACCACCCGAACCCGCAACCCCCTGCACCCACCAGAGGAACCGATGACCACACTGCTGCACATCGACGCCAGCCCCCGCCCCGACGGGTTCTCCCGGCGGGTGGGCCGGGCGCTGGCCGACGCGTTCCGCCGCGCGGCCGGGCCCGACGACCGCTACCGCCACCGCGACCTGACCGCCGAGCCCGTGCCCCACATCACCGCGGCGTGGACGGAGATCTGCGACAACCTGCTGCGCGACGGCATCACCGACCTCGACTCGCTCCACCTCGCGGCCCGCACGCCGGCGCAGCGGGCGGCGTGGGCGGTCCTGGAGCCGCTGCTGGACGAGCTGGTCGAGGCCGACGCGATCCTCCTCGCCACCCCCATGCACAACTACTCGGTGCCCTCGGGCCTGAAGGCCTGGATCGACCAGGTCACCTTCCCGAAGGTGAGCCTCGGGCACCGCCGCTTCGTCGTCGTCGCCAGCCGCGGCGGCGCCTACGGGCCCGGCACGCCCCGGGAGGCGGTCGAGCACCAGGTCCGCTACCTGGAGGACCTGGTCGTCGGCCACTTCGGCGTCCCCGCCCCCGAGGTCGTCACCGTCGAGATGACCAACGCGCTGGTCGACCCGGCACTCGCCGGCCACCTCGACCACCACGAGCGAACGCTCGCCGCCGCGCTGGAGCAGGCCGAGGCGATCGGCACCCGGCTCGCCGTGAAGGGGCTGGGGTGAGTCGGATGGGCCCCTGGGCCTGGCTGCTCGTCGCCGGGGCCGTCGAGGTGGTCTGGGCCCAGACCATCAAGCCGACCCAGAGCTTCACCCGCCCCCTGCCCACGCTGCTGTGCTTCGTGCTCGGCGCCACGTCGGTCTACCTGCTCAGCCGGGCGCTCGAGGAGGTCCCGACCGGCACCGGCTACGTGGTGTTCACCGGCATCGGGGCGTGCGGCGGCCTGGTCATCGGCCTTCTGGTCCACAAGGAGCCGGCGACGTTCCTGCGCCTGCTGGGCCTGGTGGTGATCGTCGCCGGGGTGCTGCTGACCCACGCCGGCGAGGCGGCGGCCGCGCCGGCGCCACCCGACGCCGAGGCCGAGGCCGAGGCCGAGGTCGGGGTCGTCGGCGCCCCGACTCCCACGCCGACCCGGGAGGTCGTCCGGTGAACTACGTCCCGCTCATCGAGCCGCGCCTCACGCCCCACCGCCCGGCCAGCCCGGGGACCGCGGCCGAGGCGCTGGTCGACTGGCTCCTCGACTTCGAGCAGGAGGCGGTCGCCCGCCTGGAGCGCCTCTCCGACGAGGAGCTCCGCTGGACCCCGCACCCCGACGCCAACGACGCCGCGGTCACGTTCTGGCACGTCGCCCGCTGGCTCGACGTCCTCGCCGCCTTCGGGGCCGGCGCCGCGCCGGCCCTGGCGGTGCAGGCCTGGGAGCGGGACGGGTGGCGCGCCCGCACCGGCTACGACCCGGCCGGCCGCGGTCACCTCGGCCTCGGCACGCTCACCGGCTACACGCCCGAGGAGATGCGGGCCGTGCCCCGCCTCGGCGCCGGCGACCTTGTCGCCTACCTCCGGGCCGTGGTGGCGGATCTCCGCGCCGCGCTCGGGCGACTCGACGACGCGCAGCTCAACCACGACGGCGGCTTCGGGTCGCCGTTCCAGATCGTGGGCAGCACACTGCAAGGCTCCTTCGGCCACCTCGGCGAGGTCGACGCGCTGGTCGCGCTGCGGGCCCGCCTCCACGACGCCCCGGATCCCCAGGACGACGCCCGATGCTGCAGTTCGTGATCGACATCGACCTCTCCGGCGCCGACCTCGACGCCTTCGACCGGTACGAGGCCCTGGCGCTGGGTCTCTTCGCCGAGCACGGGGGCGAGGTCGTGGCCCGGGTGCGGGACACGGCCGGCCGCCGGGAGTGGCACGTCCTGCGCATCCCGACCCGGGAGGCCTTCGAGGCGTTCCTCGCCGACCCCCGCCGCACCGCCCAGGCCGACCTCCTCGCCCGGGCGTCGGTGACGATGGAGCGCCACGAGGTCGTGCCGGTCGGCTGACGGGCGCGCGGCCCGGGCGACGCCGGCTCGACGACGCGCCGACCTGCCGTCAGCGCTCGCCGGTGATCGCGGCGACGAGGGCGTCGACGGTGGGGTCGGCGGGGCCGTCGGCCCGGCGGGCGACCACCAGGGTCCGCCGCACGAACGGCTCGTCGCCCACCCGCCGCAGCTCGACCCCGAACCGGTCGACCTGCGCCACCGGCAGCACCGACCACCCGAGGCCCAGCGCCACCATCTGGGCGAGGACGTCGGGCTGGTGGGACTCGGCGACGACGGTGGTGGGCCGGCCGGCCCGGCGGAGGGCGTCGAGGACCAGTGCCCGGGTGTGCGAGCCGACCGGGTACATCACCCACGGCCCCCAGGCGTCGGCGGCGGGCCCCGCCGCCCCGGCCCCCGGCGCCGCCGGCGCCGCTCCTGCCGCGGGCGCGGTGCCGGCCGCGCCCGGCACGCCACCCGGCAACCCGTCCCCGACCGGGGCGTACACCGCCAGCTCCTCGTCGAGCAGCGGCGTGGCGGTCACGCCCTCGGGCGGCACCGGCGGCGCCACGCACACGGCGACGTCGAGCCGCGCCGCGACGACCGAGCGCAGCAGCTGGCCGGACGGCACCACCTGGAGCCGCAGGTCGACCTCGGGCCGCGCCGCCCGGAACCCCGCCAGCTGGGCGGCGCAGTGGATCGTCGCGGCGGCGTCGATCATCCCCACCCGCACCACGCCGGCCTGCCCGGCCCGCCGCCGCTCGGCCCACCGGGCCAGGTCCTGCGTGCGGGCGAGCACGGCCCGGGCGTGGTCGAGGACGACGGCGGCGGCCTCGGTGGGCACCCGCCGCCGCCCGTCGCGGGTGAACAGCGTGACGCCGAGCCGTCGCTCCAGCTCGGCGAGGCCCTGGCTCAGCGCCGAGGGCGTGACACCGACCGCGGCGGCGGCGTCGGCCCAGG
This sequence comes from Acidimicrobiales bacterium, assembly GCA_036563745.1. GTDB lineage: Bacteria > Actinomycetota > Acidimicrobiia > Acidimicrobiales > VFJN01 > DASXTK01. The sequence continues at coordinate 5,471 of DATCLV010000787.1, forward strand.
TGGGTGCCTCGTGGACGGCGACGAGGTAGTCGAGCTGCTGGACCGACAGGTTCGGCAGGGCGGGCATGTTGTTAAGACTTCCTGAACAACTGTCCGGATCACAACACCTTCGCTTACGATCGACGGATGACCGCTCGCACCATCGCTCCGCCCACCGGCCGCCTCGGCGTCCTGCTGCCGGGCCTCGGCGCCGTGGCGTCCACGGTGATCGCCGGCGTTCTCCAGGCCCGCCAGACCGGTGTCGCTCCCGTCGGCTCGCTGTCCCAGATGGCCCGCATCCGCCTCGGGGAGCGCGCCGACGACCGCAACCCGCTCATCAAGGACTTCGTCCCGCTCGCCACCCTCGACGACCTCGTCTTCGGCGGCTGGGACCCGATCTCGCCCAACGCCCTCGAGGCCGCCCGCACCGCCGGTGTGCTCGAGGAGCGCGACCTCGCCCCCATCTCCGCCGAGCTGGAGGGCGTCGTCGCCATGGACGCGGTCTTCGACCGCGAGTGGGTCAGCCGCCTCGACGGCACCCGCGTGAAGACCGGCGCCAACAAGATGGAGCTGGCCCAGGCGCTCATGGACGACATCGAGCGCTTCCGCGCCGACAACGAGTGCGACCGGCTCGTGATGGTCTGGTGCGGCTCGACCGAGGCGTACCGGGACATCACCGACGTCCACCAGACCGTCGACGCGTTCGAGAAGGGGCTCGCCGACAACGACCCCATGATCAGCCCCAGCCAGATCTACGCCTACGCCGCGATCATGAGCGGCGTCCCCTACGCCAACGGCGCCCCCAACTTCAGCTGCGACCTGCCCTGCATGATCGAGCTGGCCGAGCGCAACGGCGTGCCGATCGGCGGCAAGGACTTCAAGACCGGCCAGACGCTGATGAAGACGATCGTGGCGCCCGGCCTCAAGGCCCGGATGCTGGGCCTGCACGGCTGGTTCTCCACGAACATCCTCGGGAACCGGGACGGCGAGGTGCTCGACCACCCGGACAACTTCCGGTCGAAGGAGGTGTCGAAGCTCGGCGTGCTCGACACGATCTTCCAGCCCGACAGCTACCCCGAGCTGTACTCCGACATCTCCCACGTCGTGCGGATCAACTACTACCCGCCCCGCGGCGACAACAAGGAGGGCTGGGACAACATCGACCTGTTCGGGTGGATGGGCTACCCGATGCAGATCAAGATCGACTTCCTGTGCCGGGACTCGATCCTCGCCGCCCCGCTGGTGCTCGACCTCGCCCTCTTCTTCGACCTCGCCGCCCGCGCCGGCGAGAAGGGCGTGCAGGAGTGGCTCAGCTTCTACTTCAAGGCGCCGATGACCGCCGACCCCGAGCTGGCGCCCGAGCACGACCTCTTCATCCAGCAGATCAAGCTGAAGAACACGCTGCGCGAGTGGATGGGCGAGGACCCCGTCACCCACAGCGAGGCCTGACCGGGGCCTGTTCGCCCAGGCCAACATGACGGCGGCGGCCCGGGCGGCGGGCCGCCGCCTTGCTACGCTGCGGGCGCGGCGTCGGCGGGCGTGCTGGGGGCCAAGGGCACGCGGGCGGCGTCGCTGCTGACGATGAGACCGCTGCCTCCTCGACCACGGGCGTCGTGAACCGGCGCGAGCTGCTCGCCTCCGCCTTCGGCGCGCTCGGTGCCGCCGCGGCCGGCACCACGCTGGTCCGCGGCGTCTGGCCGCTGCTCGCCGAGGAGGACCTGGTCCCGAGCGCCGCACCCCGGCTCGACCTGCCCGCCCGGGCGTGGACGACCACCGACGACCGCGTGGCGTTCGCCGTGCTGGGCGACAACGGCAGCGGCGGCCGCCAGGCGATGGCCGTCGCCGAGCGGATGGCGAAGACCTACCGGGAGCGGCCGTTCGAGCTGGTCGCGCTGCTCGGCGACATCTGCTACTACGGCTCGATCGAGGACCGCTACGAGGAGGTCTTCCGCCGGCCGATGGCGCCGCTGATCGAGGCGGGCGTCGGCTTCGAGCTGGCCACCGGCAACCACGACGAGGAGCTGCACCACAGCGACGAGTCGCTGGCGGAGATCGAGGCCGAGCTGCGCCTGCTCGGCACCCCGGGCCGCTACTACCGGACGAGCCACGGGCCGGTCGACCTCTTCTACCTCGACTCCAGCGTCCCCGGCCGCTTCGGTGACGAGGCCGCCACCCAGCTGGAGTGGCTCGACGACGCGCTGGCCACGTCCACCAACCGGTGGAAGGTGGTGGCCCTGCACCACCCGCCGTTCTCGTCGGGTGAGCACGGCAGCACGCCGGGCCTCGACGAGCGGCTGGTGCCCCTGCTCAACCGGCACGCCGTCGACCTCGTCCTCGCCGGCCACGACCACCACTACGAGCGCACCCACCCGATCGACGGCGTGACCTACGTGGTGAGCGGTGGCGGGTGCAAGACCACGCCGGTCGGGCGCAGCCGGTTCACGGCCCGGGCGGCGTCCACCTTGCAGTTCCTGCACGTGGAGGTGGAGGGCGACCGCCTCACCGGCACCTGCATCCGGCCCGACGGCGCCACCGTCGACCGGTTCACGCTCCGGGCCCGGGAGGGACGATGACCGCGGTGACCCCGATGACCCCGGCGACGCCGAGCACCCCGACGACCCGGCGGCTCCGGGTCGGCCGGGCCCTGGCGTCGGTGTACGCCGTCGCCTGCTTCCTGGCGGTCCTGGCCCCGGCGCTGGCGGTGCGGTGGACGACGCTGCGCTCGGGCGTCGGAACCGGCGGGATCGCCGGGTGGGACCTGGTGGCGGCCAGCGCGGTGGTCGGCGCCGCCCACGCCACCACGGCCCGGGCCCGGCTGCGGTGCGAGCACCGCATCGCCGCCCGCGGCTCGCACGTGTGGATCGCGTCGCTGAACGCCCTGGTCGTGCTGGCGCTCAGCGCGTCGCTGCTGGTGCTGGGGGTGCTGGAGCACTTCGCCGCCGAGCACGCGGCGCTCGCCAACCGGGGCCTGCCGGTGGTGGTGCTGTGGGCCGGCCTCCAGCTGGCGGCGGTGGGGCTGGCCGAGGCGACGGGCCGGTTCGTGTTCTGGTGGCTCGAGCCCCACCCGGCGCCGCACCGGGCCTGCCGGTGGGGCGTCCTGCCGCCGGTCCGGGCGCTGGTGCCCCTGGCGGCGCTGCGCCGGGTGTCGCCCCGGGTGCCGGTCGGCGTCGGGGTGTCCACGGCGTCGACGCCGACCGCGGCGACGGCAGCGACGATGTCGGCTGCGGTCTCGGCACCGGCGCCGACGATGGCGTCGACCTCGATGGCGTCGACCTCGACACCGGCGCCGACGATGGCGTCGACCTCGATGGCGACGAGCTCGACACCGGCGCCGTAGCCCGCCACCGTCCCGGTCGTCCGCCCTCGCCACGCCAGCGCTCTGGCGCCGACGCTCGACCTCGACCTCAGTCGTCGGCGGACGGGGGCCGCATGTCGGACGGCGTCGGGACGACGTCGCAGGCGGTGCCGCGGGGCCGGGTCGAGTCGACCGGGTCGAGGCGGGTGAGGGTGAGGTCGCCCTTGAAGTACCAGGGCTCGATGAGGCGGTAGTCGCGGGCGAGGTTGGCGTCGAAGGCCATGCCCAGGACGACCAGGCGGCCGAGCGGTGTGCGGTCGACGTACCAGATCGAGCCGTCGGTGTCCTCCCGCAGCAGGGCGATGAACTCGTCGAGGTCCTCGGTGGGGTTCTCGTAGAGGCGGCGCACCTCGCCCAGGGGCTCGGGCGGGGTCAGCGGTTCGACCTCGTCCAGGCCCGGGTGGTCCGGCCAGTGGTAGTCGATGGCGGAGCGGTGGTTGGCGTCGGTGGCCAGGCGGTCGCCGGGCTCGGCGTTGGCGGCGATGCAGTCGAGGAGCTCCGGCCAGCCCTCCGCCCCGTAGGTGGTGACGTGGCGCTGGTCGAGCAGCAGCAGCGGTGCCACGAGCACGGCGACCGCGGTCAGGTGCCGGATCGACCGCAGGTGGCGGACCAGCAGGCCGGCCATCAGCAGGTGGAAGGCGGCGATCGACGGGAAGACGTAGCGGGCCGCGGCGTAGGGGCGGATCAGCGACATCGTCACGACGATCACCGACGGTCCCAGCGCCCAGAACACCGGGAGCACCTCCAGCCAGGCGGCGCGGGTGCGGTCGGCCCAGTAGCTGCGGACGACCTCGACGATCGCGAGGGTCGTCAGCGTCCCGAGCACGACGCCGGTCACGCCGGAGCCGAGCAGCACGTGCCCGAACGCGAGGAGCTGGCCGGGCCGCAGCGGCGCCACCCAGTCGCCGACGTCGCCCGCTCCGAGGAGGAACATCACCGCGAACTCGACGGCCAGGACCGGGGCGATCACCAGCGCTCGGCGCAGCAGCGGCCGCCGGTCGCCGGCGGGGGCGAGGCCCAGCGCCGCGAGCTGCACGACGTAGTTGAGCGCGGAGAGCCCGTGGGCGAGCGGGACCAGCGCCGTGGCGACGTGGTAGAGCCGCCACCACCGCCGGGCGGCGGGCGCGGTCCCGGCCGCGGCCGCCGCCGCGGGCCGTGCCACGTGGCCGTTCGTGGTCCCGTTGGCGGAGGCGGCGCTCTCGCCCTCGGCGGCGTCGTCGGCGGGGTCGCCTTCGGTGTCGTCGCCGTCCGCGGCCCGGTCGGTCCCGGCCTCCTCGTCGCCGGCCTGGACGGCGGCGATCAGCGCCAGCCACGTGGTCGCCACCAGCAGCAGGGCCATCGTGTACGAGCGGGCCTCGACCGAGAAGCGGGCCAGGCCCCACGACAACGCCAGCCCGCCCGCCGCCACCGCACCACGGGTGACGCCCCCGAGCCGGCGGCCGACGAGGAACACCACCGCCACCGCGGCCAGGCCCAGCAGCGCCGCGGGCAGCCGGATCCACGCCGCGTCGGTCGACACCCGGGCGATCGGCCACACCAGCAGGTAGTAGAGGGCCTGGTTGCCGGCGGTCTCCCGCCAGGTGTCGAGGAGCTCGGTGGTGGCGCCGACCGTGTACGCCTCGTCGAGCCACACGGCGCGCACGCCGAGGCGCGGCAGCGACAGCAGGGCCGCGATCGCCACCGGCACGCCGACGGCGAGCCCGGTGCGGGCACGGTCACGGGCACGGCCCCGGCGACCCGCCGGGCCGGAGGGCCTCCCCGCCGCGTCGCCGGCGGTTGTGAGGGCGCGTGCGGCGCCGTCACCCAGAGCGGTTGCTGTCCCCATCGACTGCCCCCATCTGCCGCCGATCCCCCGAGAACCGGCCCCATCCCCGGACGCTGTCCCCGAGGGCCCGGAAGAAGCCACCGAACGTAGCACCGACCGTGGTCGGAGGCGCAGCGCGCCTCGCGCGCCGCCGGTCGTCACGCCCGGCCGCCCGGCCGCCACCGCCCGCCGCCGGGCTCGCTTGGCCCCGGCGCTAGACGATCGGCTAGGAAGGCGGGAGAGTCTGGCGC
>DATCLV010000788.1:0-7137 GCA_036563745.1 Acidimicrobiales bacterium
GCCCTGCCCCATCGACTTCGTCCGCCGTCCGCCCGTGGCACCGTCGTGGGGCTACCAGCCTCGGGCCCCCGGTGGAAACCGACGCCGTGACGGAGCCGAGCCGTCTGCTGGCCCGGGCCGTCGTCACTAGCCACAGGCGACGTGCCGGTTGCTCGGCCGTCGGCCGGGTCGGGTCCCGGCGTGGCGCCTGGGTGGGCCTGTCGAGGCCCCGTTCGTGTCGTCCCCGCTGGGCGCGGTGGCACCTCGCCGAACACCTCGAAGCCGTTGCCGGCCGCGTCCGGGGACGTCGACCCGGCCTCTCGACGGTGGTTCGTCGAGCGCCTGGTCGCGCCGGGTGCGGTGACCGTGGCACGGAGCGAACGGGTGGCTCGGAGGGGTAGCGGGGGTCGCTACGTTGTGTCGCCGTGACTGGGGACGACGACAGCAAGCCCGGGACGACGCGACGGGCATTCCTGGTGGGCACCGGCGCGATGGCCGGCGCCCTCACGCTGGTCGGGCTCGCTGCCTGCTCCGGCGACGACAGCGACGATGCCGGCGACAACGACGCCGACCGCGGCGACGCAGGGGACCGCGCCACCCCGACGCCCTCCAACGGTGAGCCGGTGGTCGATGCCGACGTGCCGGACGAGGAGACGATCTTCGGCTGGATCAGCGAGGTCTTCGACCAGGGCATCCGGCGCCCGGGCTATCCGGCCGACGAGTGGGCGGAGACCTACATCGAGGGCCTCTTCAAGGAGTTCGGCCTGGAGAACGTGCGCCTCGAACCGGTGAACTGCCTGCGCTGGGAGCCGGGCGAGGTCAGCCTCGAGGTGGTCGGGCCCACCGAGACCCGGCAGCTCGACGCCTTCCCGGTGCCGTACTCGACCCCGGTCGACGGCCTGGAGGTCGAGCTCACCGCCTTCGACCAGAACAACCCCGACGCCGCCAAGGACAAGGCCGCCCTGTGCGACGTGGCGTTCATCTCGATCCCCGCCGACCTCATGCTCCACTCGGGCACGCTGCCCGAGGACCGGTCGCGCCGGGCCTACGACCCGGACAACACGCTCGTGGGCCACACCCACCTGACGCCGTCGCAGTCGGGCATGGACCTGGAGCCGACCACCGAGGCGGGCGCCGCCGCGTTCATCGGCTCGCTGAAGGACCACCCGGGCGACCCCTACACCTTCTACGCGCCCTACGACGCCCACGAGGTGGAGATCCCCGCGGTGTTCGTGCGGGGCAGCGACGGGGACTGGATCCACCAGCAGCTCGCCGCCGGGCCGGTGCGCATCAAGCTGAGCGTGCAGGGCACCAAGGACCAGGCGCGGACCCACAACGTGGTCGGCGAGCTGCCCGGCGCCGACGACGACATCGTGATCGTCGGCTCCCACCACGACGGGCCCTGGGCCTCGGCCGTCGAGGACGGCAGCGGCATCGCCCTGGTGCTCGCCCAGGCCAAGTACTGGGCCAGCCGCCCGCAGGAGGAGCGGCCGCACCGGATGGTCTTCGTCCTGCACGCCGCGCACATGGCCGGCTGGGTGGGTCAGAAGGCGTTCGTGGCCGAGCACGCCGACGAGCTGGAGCGCACGGTACTCGAGGTGCACCTGGAGCACGCCGGCAAGGACGTCGTGGAGGAGAACGGCGAGCTGGTCGACACCGGGCTTCCGGTGCCCCGCTGGTTCTTCACCAGCCGGAACCCGGAGCTGGAGGAGTCGGTGTACTCGGCGCTGGAGGCGGAGGACCTCAAGCGCTCGCTGATCCTGGCGCCCGACGCCATCAGCGGCCGCCCGCCGACCGACGGCGTGGCCTACTACGACGCCGGCGTGCCGATCATGAACTTCCTCGGCGCCCCCTGGTACCTCTTCCACGAGGCCGACACGCTCGACAAGGTCGACAAGGAGAACCTCGTCGGCATCACCCGGGCGGTCATCCGGATCATCGGCGACACCGCCGGCACCTCGGCCGCCGACATGCGGGCCGGCACGGTGGCCGTCGATCCCAAGAACCCGGAGCACGGCCCGCCGGCGACACCGCCGCCGGGCGACGGGGGCGAGTACATCCCGGTCGAGTCCTGACACCGCCCTTCGGGCATCCGAGTCACGCCCGTCGCCGGCAAGATCGACGACGCAGCCTGCCCCCAGGGCCCGGCAGCGCCGAGGCGATGGAGGGCGCCGCCGGTGGCGGGCGTGGACGGAGCGACAGGTGCCACGACCTGCAGGACGCGCCCGAGTCCGAGGCCGTCCCTCGGCCCTGCCAGGTCATTCGAACCGGGCGGTGTCGAGGGCGGTCAGTCGGCTGAGGATCGGCAGCGTCGCCATCACCACGCCCAGGGCGAGCGCCACTCCGCCGACCACGGCGAGCCAGTAGCCGAGCCCGGGCAGCACGAACGGCCGATCGTCGTTGCCCGAGGCCAGCACCAGCGCCGCGACGCCCAGGCCCATGACCACGCTGGCGGCGGCGACCACCACCAGCGGCGCCGCGGCCTCGGCCAGGACCATTCGCCGCAGGTCGGCCAGCCGGACGCCGGACAGCCGCAGCAGCGCCAGCGGCTGCTTCCGCTCGACGATCGACCCGGCCACCGCGACGGCAAGGCTGCACCCGGCGACCACCAGCACCACGGCGAGCCCCAGGTTGCTCACCCGCTGGACCGTCCGCAGCACCCGCTGGTGCTCGGCGTCGATGTCGGCCCGGGTGACGACGGGCGCCCGGGGCATGCCGGACTGGAGCACCGTGCGGGCCTCCTCGATCGCCGCCGTGCTTCCGTCGGTCACCGCGCCCACCGCCACGACCGGCAGGTCGGCGAGCTCGCCGGCCGACAGCGGGGCCACGAACCCGGTCGGGTCGACGACCGTGTCCCACATGGTGACGGCCGTCGCACCCTCGCAGGGCTCGGCGCCGAGGACGGCGGCGTCGGCGCACGGCACCAGCACCGGCGCGGTGAGCTCGCCACCGGCCCGCACGAGCGCGTCGACCAGGGACGGGTCGTCGGGGAAGGCATGGCCGACGACCACGCCCGTGACGCCGTCGACGGCCTGCAGGCGATCGACCAGGCGACCGGTGGCGGCGGCGTCGAGGCCGTCGCGCACCGGGAGCGCCGCCCGCCCGGGGCGCACGTCGGGATCACCTGCGTCGTCGGCATCGTCGGCGTTGCCGTCGGCGCCGGTCACGACCACGCCGTCGTCGGTGGGGGTGGACGTGACCACCACGTCGGGCTGCAGCTCGGCCCTGGCACCGCCCTCACCGGCGAGGATGCTGGTGGCGATCCCGCTGAACATGCTGCCGACGAACACCGCCAGCACGATGCTGCTGATCGCCCGGAACCCGGCGGCCGGGTTGTCCTCGAGGCGCCGGGCGGCCAGCAGCGCCGGCGCCCGCCGGGCGAACCGGCCGACGCCGCGGGCGACCGCGGCGGTGAGCCACGGCCCGGACAGCACCATGCCGAGGAACAGGACGAGGAAGGCACCGGCGACCACCCACGTCTCGGCGGTCTCGGCGGTCGAGCGGGAGGCCCACAGCGAGGCCCCGCCGAGCGCCACGATCCCCACGGCCATCACCAGGAGCGGCCAGGCCCGGGCCCGGCGGGGCGCAGTGCGGCGGGCGGCGCCGAGCGGCGAGATCCGGATGCGGCCGAGCGAGACCAGCGCGGCCGCCACGGACAGGACCGGCACGCCGAGCCCGACAGCCAGCGCGGCGCGGACCGACAGCCGCAGGTCGGACGGGAACGAGGCGTAGCCGTCGAAGGGGATCTCGGCCAGCCTGGGCCGCAAGGCGAAGAACGCCGCGAAGCCGAGCGCCACGCCGCCGACCGCCGCCAGCCCCGCCTCGACCGCGGCGACCCAGCCGACCTGGCCGGTGGTGGCGCCGGCCAGACGCAGGGCGGCGAGGCGCTGCTCGCGTCGGGCCGCGGCCAGGCGGGTGGCGGTGCCGACGAACGACACCACCGGCACGAGCAGGCCCAGGGCGCCGACCACCAGCACGATCCGCATGGCCTCGGAGACGCCCCGGGTGACCGGGGCGGCCTCGATGGCGCGCACGGTCACGATGCCGTCGGCGAAGCCCTCGCGGTCGACCAGCTCCCCGGGCCCGTGCCCCACGAAGGCCACCAGGTCGTCGGGCGACGCCAGCGCCTCCCGTCCGACGGTCGCCGTGACCTCGCCGGGGAAGCGGTCGGCCAGCAGGGCGGGCTCGGTCTCGGCCATGAGGGCGCGCAGGGCCGGGGAGACCGCCACCTCGCCAGGGCCGGGCAGCGCGTCGAGCCCGGGTGGCGCCGGTGCGTCGGGACCGGTGGCGTGCAGATCGACCCGGATGAGGTCGCGACCGTCGAAGCGATCGGTGGTGAGCTGCCACACCAGGGGATCGGTGGTGGCCGGGTCCTGCGCGGGTTGCCGGGGCTCCGGGCCGGTCTCGGTCCACGCCCGGGCCACGTCGTGGGCGTGGAGGGCAGGGAGCAGCACCGCTGCGCTCAACAGCAGCGTGACCGCCACCGCCAGCCCGAGGCCGGTCAGCACGAGCCGGATCACCGACTCGCGCCCACCACCCGCGGTGAGCCGGCCGGACAGGCGCAGGAGCCGGATCACTCCGGCCCCCCGACGGGCGCCATGTCGAGCACCCGCCCGTCGCGGACCACGACCTCGCGGTCGGCGTAGGCCGCCACCCGGGGCTCGTGGGTGACGACCACCACGGTGGTGCCCTGTGCCCGGGCCGAGTCGACCAGGAGGTCCATCACCAGCTCGCCGGCCAGCGAGTCGAGCGAGCCGGTGGGCTCGTCGGCGAAGACCACGTCGGGCTCGCTCACCAGCGCCCGGGCCATCGCCACCCGCTGCGCCTCGCCGCCGGAGAGCTGCCCCGGTCGCCGCCGCTCCAGGCCGGCCAGCCGGAGCCGCTCGAACCACGGCACGGCGGCGGCCAGGGCCGCGGCACGCGGGCGCCCTTCGAGCAGCAGCGGCAGCGCCACGTTCTCGATCGCCGGGAGCTCGGGCACGAGCTGCCCGAACTGGAACACGAACCCGAAGCGGCGGCGCCGCAGCTCGGTGCGGGCCCGGTCGCGCAGCCGGTCGATGCGGGTGCCGTCGAACCACACCTCGCCCTCGTCGGGGGTGAGGATGCCCGCCAGGCAGTGCAGCAGGGTGGACTTGCCCGAGCCGCTGGGGCCCATGATCGCCAGGATCTCGCCGGTGGCGACCTCGACGTCGGCGCCGCGCAGCGCCGGGGTGGCGCCGAACGAGCGGGTGATCCCCCGGCCGGCCAGGAGGGGCTTCCTCATGCCGTGACCTCCTTGCGCAGCTGGTCGAGGCGGGACTCGGTGATGTCGATCCACCGGAGGTCGGCCTCCAGGTGGAAGAGGGCGTAGTCGGCGAGGAGGGCTTGCCGCAGGCCGCCGGCCCGGCGTTGGGCCGTCAGCTCGCGCATGCGGGCCAGGTGCGCGGTGCGCTGGGCGTCGAGGAACCTGTCGGCGGGCCGGTCGGACAGCAGCGCCAGCACCACCTTGGTGAACAGGACCGACTGCAGCCGCGGCTCGGGCGCCTCGGGTTGCGCCAACCAGTGCTCCAGCGTGCTCACCCCCTCGGGGGTGATGGCGTAGCGCTTCCGCTCGGGGCCGGCACCGTGCTCGGTGCCCTGGACCTCGACGCGGCCGTCGCGCTCCAACCGCCCGAGCGTGGCGTACACCTGGCCGAAGGGGAGGGGCTTGTCGTGGCCGAAGCGCAGGTCGTAGGCGCGCTTCAGCTCGTAGCCGTGGCTCGGCTCGGGCTCCAGGAGACCCAGCAGGGTGCAGGGGACGTTCACGGCGGAGGACTATACACCCGAGGAATACACCGAGCGAATAGCGAACTGGTGTACGCTTCACCGCATGGTCACCCCGACGCCTCCCGCCACCCCTACCGCTCCTGCCCGCCTCGAGCCCGACGAGCTCGACCGCGTGGTGCGGTTCGTCGCCGGCCAGCAGGCCCGGTCCAACCGTCGCATCGCGTACGTGGGCATCGACCCGAGCGGCATCCGGGCCGAGCTCGAGGGGCTGCCCCCGCCATGGGTGACGACCCTGCGGGTCCGGCGCGACCGGGCGGGCTACCGCTCCTGGCTGCCGAGTCATCCGGACGCGCGCCCTCCGTGACGATCGTGACCTCGGTCACTCGCGAATGCCCAGGTCGCGATGGGTTTGGATGCGGCGGGTGAGCAAACAGGCATAGCGTTGCCCACCATGCGGGAACGGGCCATTGGCGGGTCGGCCCTCGCCGCGGCGGCCGTGCTGCTCTGGGCAGCGGCGGCGTGCAGTGGCGGCGGCGACGGGGACGACGACGGCGCGACGGGCGTGGTCGTCTCATCATCGACGGCACCACCGACCACGGCGGAACCGCCGCCGTGCAGCGAGAGCCGGTATGCGGTGGTGTTCGACATCAACGGCACCATCACGGCCTCCATCCAGGAGCTGCCCAACTGGCTCAACGACCCGAGCTACGAGCCGAAGCCGCGGGAGCTCGCGCCGGAGCTGGCGAGGGCCTACCAGGAGCGGGGCTACGAGCTGTGGTACGTCACCGCGCTGCCGGGCTCGCACATGATCGGCGACCAGCCCGCCACCGAGGCGCTCACCGAGTGGCTCGGTGACAACGGGTTCCCGATGGCGGGTGCCCGGGTCGAGTTGTCGGAGACGCCGAACCCGGCCACCGAGCTCAGCAACGACCTGCTGTCCGCGGTCGCCGAAGGCGTGACGCTGCGGGCGGCCTACACCGACAAGCCGGACGACGTGCGGTCGTTCCAGGTGGCGGGCGTGGAGGAGGTCTACCTCCTGAGCGACGACGTGTCGGCGGCCAGCCTGTCCACCAGCATCCCGGGCGGCGACCTCGCCGGTGAGCTGGAACGGGTCGAGTCGCTCCCACCGATCTGCACCCCCTGACCCCGGGGCCGCGCTGAGGGCGTCGCCGGTCCCGTCGAGGCAGCGTCGTGCCGTGGTGGCCTGACCAACGCTTCGACGTTGGCCCCGGACGGGGGAGCTTGGCTCTCCTGGCTCGCGGGCAGGTTCGGAGCCCCGGGACGACGTTCCTGACAACTCGGCGGTCGCCGGCCTCGGGGGGCGGGACTTGGCGCTGCGGCGGCTTGGATCGAGCCTCGGCTGCGGTTCTCCGAACTTGCCCCCGAAACGGGGAGCTGGCTCCCCGTTTCGGG
>DATCLV010000028.1:0-13402 GCA_036563745.1 Acidimicrobiales bacterium
GTCCGCAGGTAGGCGGCCGGGTTGTCGAGGCCGCCCCAGCGCCGGGTCACCTCCAGGAACGCGTCCTGGACCAGCTCCTCCGCCACCGCCCGGTCCCCGGTGAGCGCCGTGGCCAGGCGCACCGAGGGTCCCCAGCGGTCACGGAAGAGCCGGTCCACCGCCTCGCTCGTGCCGGGAGCGGCGCCTGCGGGGCCCGCCCGGCTCGCTCCCGCGGCGTCCCCCGCGGCTCGCTTCGTCACCGACATACCCCCACTGACACCCGGCTCCGGAGAAATCTCGCGCGGGCGCGATGAGTTCCCCCCATGAACGCGGTCGTACAGGCATGAGCAGCACCACGACGAGCGCCGCCACCACCGCCAAGGCCGGCGGCCCCGCCAGCTACTTCCCCTCCATCGAGGCCCGCTACGGCCGCAGCATCGCCGAGTGGAAGGCCGACCTCCGGGCCAGCGGCCACCGCGACTTCAAGAGCATGGTCGCGTGGCTCAAGGACGAGCACGGCTTCGGGCACGGGCACGCCGCCGCGCTGGTCAAGCACACCCTCGACGAGGACGCCGGGGCCGGCCCGGTCTCGGTGGACGACAAGGTCGCCGCCCTGTTCACCGCCAAGAAGGCCCACTGGCGGCCCGTGTACGACGAGCTCGTCGCCACCATCCAGGGCTTCGGCGACGTCAAGGTGCTCCCCAAGAACACGCAGGTGGGCTTCGCGACGAAGGCGCAGTTCGCCATGCTCCAGCCGTCGACCGCCGACCGCTTCGACGTGGCGCTCAAGCTGCCGGGCGTCGAGCCGTCCGGGCGGCTGGAGGCCGCCGGGTCGTGGAACCGGATGATGACCCACCGGGTCCGCGTCACCGACCCGTCCCAGGTCGACGACGAGCTCCGCGGCTGGCTGCGCCAGGCCTACGACGCCTCCCGCTGACCTCACCCTCCGAACCTGCCCCCGAACCGGGTGACCGGCTCCCCGCTTCGGGGGCAGGTTCGCGCCGTCACGTCCACGGGGCTCGGCGCCGGGCTCAGGCCGGGAGCTCGGAGGCCCGCCGCAGGAGGAAGGCGACGGTGGGCGCCCAGGCCGCGACCCCCTCGGCCAGGGGGCGTCGGTTGAGCTGCGGGCGACCCTCGGCGACGGCCCGCAGGAGCGCCGGACCGATCCACGCGTACTTGGCGGCCATCGCCGTGGCCATGGCCGTGCGGACCTCGTCGGCGCCGATGTCCGCGCCCGCGTCGCGGAGCCCGGCGTGGTAGCCGCGGGCGACCAGGTCGAACAGCTCGTCGAGGTCGGCGGGGTCGACGTGGAAGTCGAAGCCGGCGTCGGGCACCAGGCTCCCGGCGTCCTCCCCCACCGCGGCCACACCCACGTACGCCCAGTCGATGGCCACGGTCCCCCCGGTGCCGCCTGTGCCCCCGGTGCCGCCGGTCTCGTCGGCGGCCGTGGTGGCGAAGAGGTTCGCCGGGTGGAGGTCGAGGTGCGACAGCGTCGGCGGCAGGCGGTCGAGCCGGGCGAGGTGGCGGGTCTGGTCGTCGATCAGCGCCAGCAGCCCGTCGATCGGCGGCTCGGGGAAGTGCCCGGCGAGGAGCGGGTGCCGCCACCGCTCCCGATCGGTGACCAGGGCCCGGTCGGCGGCGAGCCCCTCGGCCCGCTGCTCGACGTAGGCCCGCAGCCACCCCCGGCTCAGCCACGGCTCCGTGGGGAGCGGGCGGCGGCCGGCGACGAAGGCGCCCTGCATGCGGCCCAGGTGACGGGCCGCGGCCTCGTAGCGGGCCAGCGGCCAGTCCGGGGCCGGGACGACGGCGCGGCCGGCGAGGTCCTCCAGCCACAGCGCCACCGACCCGTCGGGTCGCTCGGCGACCAGGTGGGCGTGCGGCGCCCGGAGCCCGCCGGTGTCGGCGAGCGACGCCAGCAACCCCGACCCGTAGGCGTGGGCCTCGCGGCGCCAGTAGCCCCAGTGGTCGATGTCGGCCCCGGTCGGCCAGTTGCCCGCCGCGTCCGGGGCGTGGGCCAGCACCTTCACGACGGCCGAGGACGGGGGCCCGTCACCGTCGTCGCCGTCCCGGTCCCGCCGGCGCACCCGCCAGATCCCGGCGGTGGCGGCGGCGACGAGCGTGTGGCCGAGGGGTTCGACCTCGATGTCGTCCGATCCGAGCGCCTCGCGGGCCTCGGCCGCGAGCGGTCCGGCCGTCGGTGCCTCCACCGGGTGGAGGTTACGACGGGTCAGGCGCGTCGGCGGGTGCGGCGTCGTCGGCCGCGACGGTGCGGCCGGCGAAGAGGGCGACGCAGCCCTCGACCTCGACGGTGTGGCTGGCGAACGCCCCTTCGAGGGCCGACGTGAGCCCGTCGAGGTGGTCGTCCCGGTTGTGGAGGATGCCCCTGCGGTTGTAGGCGGCCATGAGCGCCCGGGCCCGGACGGGCCGGCGCACGCCGCCGCCCAGGATGGTGGCCCCGAACACGACCCCGCCCGGGGCGACGAAGGGCGCGAGGTGGGCGAACACGGTGGCCGCCGTGTCCGGGAAGCCGCCGGGGAGGCAGTGGAGCAGGAAGTTGACGCCCACCGAGTCGAACGGTGCGTTGGGCAGGTCGGGCAGCGGCTCGAGGATGTCGGCCCGGACGACCGCGGGATCGAACCGGCCGATGCGACGCCGCGTGGCGGCGAGCGAGTTGGCGTTGAGGTCGACGAGCGTCAGCGTGGGCGGTTCGGGCCAGGCGGCGTGGTCGAGGAAGTAGCCGCTGCCGACGCCGACGTCGCAGTGGCGGGCGCCGACGTGGGCGTCGTGGTGGGCCTGCAGCCGCGACGCCGGGCACCCCCACACCAGTCGGCACGAGAGGCCGAGGACGAACCCGTCGTAGACCTTGAGGAACAGCGGCGTGTACACCGCCTGCCCCCGCTCCACCTCCGACCGAGCCTGCCGCACCGCCATCGTCCGCCTCCCTCAGCCCATCCAGCGCCCGCACGGTACCCGGCCACGTCACCCCCAACCCCCGCAGCGCGCCTCGAACCTGCCCCCGAAAGGGGGACCCTGCTCCCCGTTTCGGGGGCAGGTTCGGCCGGGCCCGTCAGGTGCGGCGACCGGGGACGACGCGGTAGGCGTCGTAGACGCTGTCGATCCCGCGGATCGTGCTCAGCAGGGCGTCGAGGTGGGACGGGTCGCCGAGCTCCGTGTCGAACCGCATCTTCGACACCCGGTCGGCGCCCGTCTGCGTGGCGCAGCTCAGGATGTTGATGTGGTGGTCGGCGAACACGGCCGTCACGTCCCGCAGCAGCCGGGCGCGGTCGAGCGCCTTCACCTCCAGCGAGGCGATGAACAGGCCCGTGGGCTCCTGGTCCCACTCGACGTCGATCAGCCGGTCGGACTGCCCGTTGGCCAGCGACACGGCGTTGGCGCAGTCGGCCCGGTGCACCGACACGCCCCGCCCCCGGGTGACGAACCCGATGATCTCGTCGCCCGGCACCGGCGTGCAGCAGCGGGACAGCCGCACGAACACGTCGTCGAGGCCCTCCACGTGCACGCCCGACGGCCCGCCCACCCGGGCGCCGTTGCGCCGGGGCGTCGTGACCGGCAGCGCGGCGTCCGGCGACCGGGGCATCGTGGCCGCGCCCGAGCCGTTGCCACCGGCCCCCGTGCCCGCACCCCCACCGGCGCCGGTGCCCCGCCGAGCCCCCGACCCGGACGCACCCGACTCCATCCCCAGCGTCGACGCCACCCGCGTCGCCACCGACTGCGCCGACACGTGGTTCTCGCCGATCGCCGCGTACAGGGCGTCGAGGTCGGCGAAGTTCATCGCCTTCGCCGTGTCGGCCAGCACCGTCCCCGACTGCAGCTTCTGCACCGGCAGGCCCTCGCGGCGCATCGCCTTGACCAGCTCGTCGCGCCCCGCCTCGATGGCGTCCTCGCGGCGCTCCCGGGAGAACCACTGGCGGATCTTGGCGCTGGCCCGCGGCGTGGCGACGATGTGCAGCCAGTCGCGGGACGGCCCGGCGCCCTCCACCTTCGAGGTGAAGATCTCGACCGTGTCGCCCGACTGCAGCTGCGTGTCGAGCGGCACCAGGCGCCCGTTCACCCGGGCGCCGATGCAGGAGTGGCCGACCTCGGTGTGGATGGCGTAGGCGAAGTCGATCGGCGTCGACCCCACCGGCAGCGTGATCACCTTCCCCTTCGGGGAGAAGACGAAGACCTCGTCCTGTTCGAGGTCGACCTTCAGCTTCTCCATGAAGTCGTCGGGGTCGGTGGTCTCCTGCTGCCAGTCGACGATGCGGCTCAACCACGGCAGGTCGACCATCGCCTTCGGGTCGTCGGCCTTGTAGGCCCAGTGGGCGGCGACGCCCTGCTCGGCCCGGGCGTGCATCTCCCAGGTCCGGATCTGCACCTCGAGGGGCTTGCCCTGCGGCGCGATCACCGTGGTGTGCAGCGCCTGGTACAGGTTGAACTTGGGCATCGCGATGTAGTCCTTGAACCGGCCCTGCACCGGCTTCCACGTGGCGTGGATCGAGCCCAGCGCGGCGTAGCAGTCCTTCACCGAGTCGACAACGACCCGGATGCCCATCAGGTCGAAGATGTCGTCGAACTCCCGGCCCTTCACCACCATCTTCTCGTAGATGGAGTAGATGTGCTTCTCGCGGCCGGTGACCTCTGCTTCGATGCGCAGCTCCGCCAGCCGCTGCCGCACCTCCTCCAGCACCTGCGTGAGGTACAGGTCGCGCTCGGGAGCCCGGATCGACACCATGTGGTCGATCTCGGCGTAGCGCTTGGGGTGCGCGGCGGCGAACGCCAGGTCCTCGAGCTGGGTCTTCACGTCCTGCATGCCCAGGCGGTGGGCCAGCGGGGCGTAGATGTCGAGGGTCTCCTGGGCGATGCGGTTCTGCTTCGACGCCGGCAGCGCGGCGATCGTCCGCATGTTGTGGAGGCGGTCGGCCAGCTTGATGATCAGGACCCGCAGGTCCTTGGCCATCGCCACCAGCATCTTGCGCATCGTGGCGGCCTGCTGGGCCTCCCGGGAGTCGAACTGGACCCGGTCGAGCTTGGTGACGCCGTCGACGATCGCGGCGACGTCCTTGCCGAACCGCAGCGACACCTCGTCCAGCGTCATCCCGGTGTCCTCCACGGTGTCGTGGAGGAGCGCGGCCGCCACCGTGACGTCGTCCAGCCCGAGGTCGGCGACGATGCGGGCCACCGCCAGCGGGTGCTGGATGTAGGCCTCGCCCGACGACCGGGCCTGCCCGCGGTGGGCGTCGGCCGCCCGCAGGTAGGCCCG
Organism: Acidimicrobiales bacterium; assembly: GCA_036563745.1. Classification (GTDB taxonomy): domain Bacteria; phylum Actinomycetota; class Acidimicrobiia; order Acidimicrobiales; family VFJN01; genus DASXTK01. The sequence goes on from DATCLV010000028.1 coordinate 5,243, forward strand.
CGTGATCAGGGCCGTCGGCGCCTTCGGGTGGTGCGTCCGGAACGCCTGGAGCAACGGCGCGACCTCGTCCGCAGGTGGCTGCTGGTTCCGCCGCCACGGCAAGACACGATCGACCGTCGGCACCTGTGCCTCCCTATCCGATTGTCCGAGGCGCCCCGAGAGGGGTCACGTTGTCAGAAGACTGAAGATGTCGTAGTCAGGCAGTTTCGCCCGTCCGTCCAGGAAACCCAACTCCAGGACGAACGCGAGGCCCGCCACCCGACCGCCCACAGATTCAAGCAGACGGCAGGTCGCCGCGGCGGTACCTCCGGTGGCCAAGACGTCGTCCACGACCAGCACCGATTCGCCCTCCCCGACGGCGTCGCGGTGCATCTCCAGGGTGTCGGTCCCGTACTCCAGCGCGTAGGTCTCGGCGACCGTCTCGTGGGGCAGCTTGCCCGGCTTCCGCACCGGGACGAGCCCGGCGCCGAGCGTGTACGCGACCCCGGCGGCGAACGTGAAGCCGCGGGCCTCCACCCCGACGACCTTGGTGACCGGCGCGTCGAGCGACCGGCTGTACGCGGCGAGCGCGTCGACCGTCGACCGGAACGCGGCGGGGTCGCCCAGGAGGGGCGTCAGGTCCTTGAAGAGGATGCCGGGGGTCGGGAAGTCGGGCACGTCCCGCACGCGGGTGAGCAGCCAGGAGGGGTCGTCCATGACCGGGAGGCTACGCGGTGCGACGTGGGTCAGCGGGAGCGGGAACGGGAGCCCTTCGTCTTCTTGCGGGGACGGGCGGGGATGACCCGGCCCGAGGGCACGACCACGGTGCCGCCGCCGTTCGCCGCCGACGGCGCGCCCTTCCCGGCCTTGCCGGCCGTGTCCGACGCAGCCGCACCGGCCCCGGCCGTCGCGGCCGCCGGCGCCGCGCCGGGCAGCCGGTCGCCGCCCCGGGCCTCGATGCGGCGCTTGATGTCGCGGTAGCGGGGCTCCCGCTCCTTCAGCAGGGCGAGCAGCGGCGAGGCGACGAAGATCGACGAGTACGCCCCGGAGAACAGGCCGATGAGCAGCGCCAGCGCGAACTCCTGGAGCGTGGTGGCGCCCATGATCCACGAGCCCACGATCAGCAGCGACCCCACCGGGATCAGCGCCGTGATCGACGTGTTGAGCGACCGCATCAGCGCCTGGTTCAGCGACAGGTTGACCATGCCGCCGTAGCTGAGGCCGCCGGTCGACGACACGAGGCGCGTGTTCTCCTCGACCTTGTCGAACACGACGATGCCGTCGTAGATCGAGTAGCCGAGGATCGTCAGCATGGCGATCACCGTCGCGGGCGTCACCTCGAACTGGGTGAGGGAGTACACGCCGACGGTGATGAAGATGTCGTGCAGCAGGGCGACCAGCGTCGGCACGGCCATCCAGAGCTCGAACCGCACGGTGATGTAGAGGGTCACCAGGACCAGGAACACGACGAGCGCCCGCAGCGCCTTCTCGCTGATCTCCCGACCCCACGACGGGCCGACCTCGGTGAGGTTGACCTGGTCGATCGTCGACCCGGTCAGCTCGGCCAGGTCGGCGGTGATCGCGTCGCTGGTCTCGGTGTCGAGCGGGGCGGTCTCGACCCGCAGCTCGACGCCCTCGTCGCTCTCCAGCGTGGTGATCGTGGCCGCGGACTGGTCGTGCTCGGCCATGACGTCCCGGGCGTCGGCGACCGACGCGTCGCCGGCAGGCACCTCCCACACGACGCCGCCCTCGAAGTCGATGCCCAGGTTCAGGCCCCGGGTGGCCAGCGACCCCAGGCCGATGAGCACGGCCACGATCGACAGCGTGAACCAGATGCGCCGCCGGGAGACGATCTCGAACCGCGTCTCACCGTGGTACAGCTTGCTCCAGATCGACCGCTTGATCAGCTCGTTCTCGGTGGTGCTCACTTGCCCGCTCCTACGGCCGGGGTGGTCGTGCGGTCCTTGCCGGGCAGCGCCAACCCCCGCGCCACGCCCAGCACCGGTGCCTCGGTGAAGATCCGGCTGCGGGACAGGTAGGTCACCACGGGCCGGGTGAAGAACCAGGCCACCACCACGTCGAGGACGGTGGAGAGGCCCAGGAAGAAGGCGAAGCCCCGCACCGAGCCCACCGTCAGCCACCAGAGGATGGCCGCTCCCAGGAACGACGAGACGTCGGCGGCGAGGATCGTGCGGTACGCCCGGGCGAAGGCCCGCTCGGTGCTGCTCCGCAGCGTCCGCCCGGCCTTCACCTCGTCTTTGAGGCGCTCGAAGAACACGACGTACGAGTCGACGGTCACGCCGACGGACACGATGATGCCGGTCACGCCGGCCAACGTCAGCGCCAGGCCCCGGCTGCTGCCCAGGTAGGCCACGATCGTGTAGAGCAGCGACGCCCACACGGTGAGCCCGCAGACCACGACGATCCCCAGCGCCCGGTAGTAGAGGATCATGTACAGCGCCACCAGGGCGAGGCCGATGAAGCCGGCGATGAGCCCGGCCCGCAACGAGTCCTCGCCGAGGGTGGCCGACACGGTCTGCACGGTCTGGCGCTCGAGCTCGACCGGCAGCGAGCCGTAGCGCAGCACCAGCGCCAGGTCCTTGGCCTCGCGCTCGCTGAACTCACCGGTGATGACGATCTGGTCGCGCGCGAAGTTGGCCTGCTGGATGGCGGGCGCCGACTGGACCACCGAGTCGAGGACGATGGCGAGCTTCCCGGTCGGGCAGGTGGGGTCACCGACGACGCACCGGCTGGCGATCTCGTTGAACTTGTCGATGCCGTTCTCGCCGCCCTTGACGACCAGCGCGACCTCCCAGCCGCCCGTCGAGGAGAGACGGGCGTCGGCCGACTCGATGATGGAGCCCGCGGCCTCCATCGGGCCGAGCGTGTAGATCGACGTCTCGTCCTTGTCGGTCAACGTGACCGTGGCGTCCGCGGTGTCGTCCTCGGGGTCGGTGAGGGGCAAGGCGTCGCGGATGCTGTCGGGATCGCTGGGGTCGATCGGCGCCGTCGTCGTGGTGGTCGCCGGGACCGTTGTCGTGGTCGTCGGCGCCGTGGTGGTGGTCGCCTCCTGCGCCGGGAGGGCGGGGGCGGCGCTCTCACCCTCGGTCCAGCCCAGGGCCGCCTCGGTGGTGTCGGTCGTGTCGGCGGGCGCCGTGGTGGCCGGGGCGGACGTCGTGGTGGCGTCGTCCGCCGTGGTGGTGGTCGTGGCGTCGGTGCCCTCGTCGCCGTCGTCCTCGTCGTCGTCCTCGTCGTCGCCGATGTCGAGCGGGATCTGCTGGAGGACGGGCCGGAACCGCAGCTCGGCGGTCTGACCGACCAGCTCGATGGCCCGGTCGCGGTTCTCGACGCCGGGCAGCTGCACGAGGATCGTGCCGCCCTGCTTGACGATCTCCGGCTCGGCCACGCCGAGGCCGTCGACGCGCTGGCGGATGATCTCCACCGCCACGTCGAGCTCGCCCTCGGCGGTCTCGGACGTCGGCTGGAGCACCACCGACACGCCACCCTGCAGGTCGAGGCCCAGCTCGGGGGCGCTGCCGGCGGCGAGCGTGATGGCCAGACCCCCGTAGGCGCAGACCAGGATGACGAGCAGCGGGTAGAGGAGACGGCGGCGCATCGTTGGCTTCAGTCTTCTTCTCGGGGGCGGACGGTGGTGGAGACGTCGGGGCCGGCCTCCGACGACTCGTCGTCGGGCTCGGCGTCGGCGGGCTCGTCGACGAGCGACGACCTCGACGACGTCGACGACGTCGACGACGTGGCGTCATCGACGCGGCGGAGGACCGCCATGCGGGCGACCCGGATCTCGACCGACGGGGCGACCTCCACCAGCATCTCCTCGGGACCGAGGTCGGTGATGCGGCCGAAGATGCCGGCGGTCAGGACGACGTCGTCGCCTTCTTCGAGGCTGGCGACCAACTGCTGATGGGCCTTCACCCGCCGCTGCTGCGGCAGGAGGAACAGCACCCACATCAGACCGAAGGTCACGGCGAGGATGAGCAGGGCTTGCATGGGAACCGGCCGAGGTTAGCCCCGTCCCGCAGGTCGTGCCCCTTCGGGGCGCGTCCCTCCGGGCACGGATCGCCGCCGTCGGCGGGCGCCGCCCGGCCTGGCGCCCGAGGCCCCCGCCCGGCGGCTACGACGCCGACTCGGCCTCGGCCAGGCGCTCCCGCAGGAACGCCCGCTCCGGCCCGGCGCGGGCCTGCTCGACCGCCCGGCGGAAGCACTCGGCGGCCTCCGACCAGCGTCCCAGCCGACCCAGCAACTCCCCCCGGGCGGCCGCCAGCCGGTGGGAGCGGGCCAGGCGCGGGTCGTCGGCCACGGCGTCGAGCACCGCCAGGCCCGCGGCCGGGCCCTCGGCGTGCGCCACCGCCACGGCCCGGTTCAGCTCGACGACCGGCGACGGCGCCACCCGGGCCAGCTCCCCGTACAGGGCGGCGATGCGGGACCAGTCGGTGGCCTCCCAGCTGGGTGCGGTCGCGTGGACGGCGGCGATCTCGGCCTGGAGCTGGTAGGGCCCGCGCCGCCGCGCCCGGATGAGGTGGGTGAGGCCGTCGGCGATGCGGTCGTGGTCCCAGCGGGCGCGGTCCTGGGCCTCCAGCAGCACCAGCGACCCGTCGGGCCGGAGCCGCGCCGCCCGGCGGCTGTCCTGGAGCAGCAGCAGCGCCAGCAGGGCATGCGCCTCGGCCTGGCCGGGCACCAGCCCCACCACCAGGCGGGCCAGCCGGATCGCCTCGTCGCACAGCTCGCACCGGATCAGCTCGTCGCCGGCGGTGGCCGCGTAGCCCTCGGAGAACACCAGGTAGATGCAGGCGAGCACCGCCGACAGGCGGTCCGACAGCCGGTCGGCGGGCGGCACCTCGAACGGGATGCCGGCGTCGCGGATCTTCCGCTTGGCCCGCGACAGCCGCTGCGCCACGGTCGGCACCGGCTGCAGGAACGCCCGGGCGATCTCCGGGGTCTGGAGGCCGCACACCAGCCGCAGGGTCAGCGCCACCTGCGCCTCCGGGGCCAGCGCCGGGTGGCAGCAGGTGAAGACGAGCCGGAGCTGGTCGTCGGGCACGGGGTGGAGCCCGGGCGGGTCGCCGTCACCGGCGCCCCCGCCGAGCAGCCCTGGGGCGTGGTCGCGCACCGCGGCCTCCTCGCGGTCGGGACGGCGGGCCTCACGGCGGACCCGGTCGAGCGCCCGGTTGCGAGCCGTCGTCGTGATCCACGCCACGGGCTCGCGGGGGACGCCCCGCACCGGCCAGGTGCGGAGCGCCTCCACGAACGCCTCCTGGACGGCGTCCTCGGCCGCGCCGACGTCGCCGCCCAGCCACCGCGCCAGCGACGCCAGCACCCACCCCGACTCGGCCCGGAAGGTGCGCTCGGCGACCTCCCGGGCGTCGTCCGCCGCCCCGGTGGTGGGCGTGGCCGCCCCGGGCGACGGGGCCGACCGGGGCGACGGGGGTGGGGTGCCGGTCACGGCGTCACGACCCCGGTGGGAGCAGGTCGTGGATGGGCCGCAGCTCGACCGCGCCGCCCGGGTTGGTGGGCACGTCACGGGCGACCGCGACCGCCTCGTCCCACGACGCGGCCCGCAGCTCGTAGAACCCGCCGAGCACCTCGGCCGACTCGGCGAACGGACCGTCGGTGACCAGCAGCTCGCCGTCGCGCACCCGGACGGTCGTCGCCGTGCCCACCGGGTGCAGGGCCATGCCGCCCAGCAGGGCGCCGGCGTGCCGCTCGGTGAACCGGCCGTGCTCGGCGGCCCCGGCCTCCCACTCGGGTGTCCCGGGGATGTCGGCCGGCGTCTCCCGGCCGTAGATCATGGCCAGGTAGCGGGTGTCGCCGGGCGTCCGCTCGACGGGCTTCTCCGGCTCCCAGACCTGGACGATCGGCCGCACCTCCACGGCCCCGGCCGGCCGGGACGCCACGGGGAGCTCCCGGGCCTGGTCGATGACCTCGTCGAGGGTGGCCGCCTCCAGCACGTACCAGCCGCCCAGGACCTCGGCGGTCTCGGCGAACGGCCCGTCGGTGACCAGCACCTCGTCGCCGGGCCCGCCCCCGGACCGGACCGTCCGGGCCGTCGTGGACCCCTCCAGCGGCGCCCCGCCGAGGATCGCGGCGGCGAAGCGCCGGCCGAAGTCACGGTAGCCGGCCAGGTCGGCGGCGAACTCGGGGGTGCCCGGCAGCGTGATCGGGCTCTCCTTGTCGTAGAGCAGCGCGACGTACTGCACGGTCACGCTTCTCCCCCGGTGGTGGTCAGGTGTTCCATGGCTCGCTCCTGTGTCGTCGTCGGGCCGGGGCACTTCCCCGGCCGTGGTGATGACGAACGGGGCGGGCGGCGTTCGACAGCCGCCGCGGAGAATTTCTACGAGCCCTCGACGGCGCCGGGGCCGGTGGCGTCGGCGAGGCCGGCGGCCGGGTCGGGACCCCGGGTGGCGGCGCCGGGGAGCCACACGTCGGCCACCTCGGCCCGCAGCTCGGCCAGGGTGCCGGCCCGGATGGCCTCCCGGATGCGGTCGACCAGGGCGAACGTCCAGGCGATGTTGTGGAGGGTCAGCAGGCGCCCGGCGGTGGGCTCGTCGACCGACAGCAGGTGCCGCAGGTAGCCCCGCGACCAGCGGGCGCACACCGCGCAGCCGCAGGCCGGGTCGAGCGGGCCGGCGTCCTCGGCGAAGCGGCGGTTCTTCAGGTTGAGCCGCCCGGTGGAGGTGAGCAGCGTGCCGTGGCGGGCCAGCCGGGTCGGGAGCACGCAGTCGAACATGTCGACGCCCCTGGCCACCACGTCGACCAGGCCCAGCGGGTCGCCGAGGCCCATGAAGTAGCGGGGCCGGTCGGCGGGCAGCACCGACAGCGCCGCCTCCAGCGCGGGGAGCATCACGTCGCGGCTCTCCCCCACCGACAGGCCGCCCACGGCGTAGCCGTCGAAGCCGATCGCCACCGTCCGCTCGGCGCTCTCGACCCGCAGGTCGGGCTCGACCCCGCCCTGGACGATGCCGAACTGGTTGAGGTCCGGGCGCTGGTGGGCGAGGAACGCCTCCCGGGCCCGGGCCGCCCACCGGGCGGTCTGCTCGACGGCCTCGGCGATCACGTCGCGGGGCGACGGGAGGGCGGAGCACACGTCGAGGACCATCTGGATGTCGCTGCCCAGCTGCACCTGGACGTCGACCGCCCCCTCGGGGCTCAGGTGGTGCCGGCTCCCGTCGTAGGTCGACACGAACGTGGCGCCCTCGTCGGTGATCGTCGGCTTGAGCGAGAACACCTGGTAGCCGCCGGAGTCGGTCAGCACGTGGCCGTCCCAGGCGGCGAAGCCGTGGAGGCCGCCGAGCTTGGCGACCACGTCGGCGCCGGGGCGGAGCATGAGGTGGTAGGTGTTGCCGAGGACGACCTCGGCGCCCAGCTGGTCCAGGTCGGCCGACGACAGCGTCCGCACCGCGCCCCGGGTGCCGACCGGCATGAAGCACGGCGTGGTGAACGTCCCCCGCGCCGTCGTCACCCGCCCCACCCGCGCCGCCCCGTCCGACGCCAGGACCTCGAACCCCAACGTCACCGCCCGACCCCCGGCTCGACCCTCCGCACGGGCACGGCGCTCGTCAGCAGCCGGCCGGGCCGGAAGGACGGGAAGGCAACGGCGAACGCCGGGCCTGCAGCTCGCGGCCGCGCTCCTGCCAGCTCGCCGCCCGGGCCTCGCGCCACGAGGTGCCTCGCCTCGCCGCCGGGACCTCGACCGCCCCGGCGAGGACGACGAGGCACGACGCCGGCTCGAGGACGACCCGGCCACGGTCGACCTGGAACGAGTGCGGCCGTTCCCCGGGCGGTCATGACGGGGTCCGGTGGAGGAGCATGGCGTCGCCGAAGGAGAGGAAGCGGTAGCCGGTGGCCAGGGCCTCCTCGTAGAGGTGGCGCCAGCGGGGGCCGACGAAGGCGTCGACCAGCACCAGCAGCGACGACCGGGGCAGGTGGAAGTTGGTGAGGAGCACGTCGACCACCTGCCAGTCGAACGGGCGGTGGATGAACAGGTCGGTGCGGCCCTCGAACGACGCCGAGCCGCCGACCGCGCCGTCACCCTGGCGGGCCGCCGACTCCAGCGCCCGCACCGCGGTCGTCCCCACGGCCACCACCCGCCGGGCCGCCCGGCAGGCCTCCAGCGTGGCGGCCGGGACCCGGAACCGCTCCTCGTGCATGTGGTGGTCCTCGACC
>DATCLV010000037.1:0-1698 GCA_036563745.1 Acidimicrobiales bacterium
GTTGGCAGAAATGACAGGTGAGTCAGCCGATCGGTGGTCACGTCTGGTGGTCGTTGCCCCGGATGCCAGCACGGATGGCGAGGAAATGCCCGAATCTGCGGGCCTTTTTCCCAATCGGCCCTAGCGCCCGACAGCACCCCTGGGGTTACGATGCGTGCCGTCTCTGGGGGGCGGCCCTGGGGACGGGGGCCCAAGGGGGAGAGCATGGGTGGACGTCGCTTCCGTTCGGTCGGCCTCGCCATGGCTGCTGTCCTGATCTCGGCAGGGATCACGGCGGCACCGGGCGCCGCACAGGAGGCAGGTGACCCACCTGACTTCACCTCGTCCGGGGGTCTCACCCCGGACGAGGTCATCGACGCCCCCAAGGCACCGAGCAGCCAGCTCGCCCAGAGCGACCCGGAGCTCGTGGCCCGCCGCGACGCGGCCTCGGTCAACGTCATGGTCAAGCTCGACTACGACTCCGTGGCCACCTACGCCGGCGGCGTCGACGACCTCGAGGCCACCAGCCCGTCGGTCACCGGTGAGGAGCTCACCGGCGAGTCGGCGGCCGAGGAGGAGTACCAGGAGTACATCGACGACCGGAAGGCCGAGATCGTCGCCGACATGGAGGCCGCAGTGCCCCAGGTCGAGGTGGGCGACTCGCTCGACATCGTCTACGGCGGCGTCGTCGCCACCGTCCCTGCCAACAAGGTGAAGGACCTGCTGGAGGTCGACGGCGTGGTGGCGGTGCAGGAGAACGACCTGCGCCAGATCCTCACCGACTCCAGCCCCGAGTTCATGGGCGCCGACTACGTGTACGACCGGCTCGGCACCACGGCCAACGCCGGCGAGGGCGTCATCTACGGCAACCTCGACACCGGGGTCTGGCCCGAGCACCCGTCGTTCGCCGACCTCGGCAACCTCGACGCCCCGCCCCCTCCGGGCGGCGGCGGCACCCGGGAGTGCAACTTCGGGGACAACCCGCTCACCCCGGAAGTCGACGTGTTCCAGTGCCAGAACAAGCTGATCGGCGGCGCGCACTTCACCGACACCTACGACGTGCTCGTCGGTGACGACCCGCTGGAGGGCACCGCCCGGGACGGCGAGGGGCACGGCACCCACACGGCGTCGACGTCGGCCGGCAACATCGTCGACCACGCCGTCGTCCAGGGCGTCGACCGCGGCCGCATCCAGGGTCTGGCGCCCGGCGCCTGGATCATGGAGTACAAGGTGTGCGGCCCGCAGGGCTGCTTCCCGTCCGACTCGGCGGCGGCCGTCGAGCAGGCGATCCTCGACGGCGTCGACGTGATCAACTTCTCGATCTCGGGCGGCACCCAGCCGTTCTCCGACCCGGTCGAGCTGGCCTTCCTCGACGCCTACGCCGCCGGCGTGGTCGTGTCGGCGTCGGCCGGCAACGAGGGCCCGGGGGCCGGCACCGCCAACCACCTGTCGCCGTGGACGCTGACGATCGGCGCCTCGACGCAGACCCGGCAGTGGCTCACCGACCTCAACCTGACCGCCGACAACGGCGACACGTTCACGGTCGAGGGCACCTCCATCGTCGGCGAGGGCATCGACACCCCGCTGCCGGTGGTCCTGGCCGCGACCGCGCCCGGCTACAACGACGCGCTGTGCACGGCGCCGGCGCCGCCGGGGCTGTTCGAGGGCGTGATCGTGGCCTGCGAGCGGGGCCCGAACCGGGTGCTCAAGGGCTACAAC
>DATCLV010000030.1:0-1532 GCA_036563745.1 Acidimicrobiales bacterium
GGCCGAGACCGACGACGGCCAGGTGGCCCTCGGGCCGGGCCCGGCGGGCGACGGCCACCGTGGCCTCCGTCGAGCGCTGCTTGGGCACGACCAGCTCGGCCCCGGGGCCGGCGGCGAGCAGCGCGGCGGCCTCGGCGACGCTGGGGGTGCCGACCGCCTCGGCCACGACGGCGCTGGGCGTGGGCACGGGCTGCCCGGCGAGGACCGGGGCCGGGAACGTTCGGTACTCGACGCCCAGGCGGTCGGCCAGGGCCACGATCCCGCGCTCGTGCCGCTTGAGGTCGACCGAGGCGACGAGGCCCACGGCGTCGGGGCTGAGCCCGGCGCCGGCCAGGGCGTCGTCGACCAGCCGGGCGATCCCCTCGGGGTCGGCGCCCGACGACGACCCCACGCCCACCACCAGCGACGGCGGTCGCAGCCAGACGGTGTCGGCGCCGCCGGTGTCGCCGGTGCCGTCGGGGTCGTCGGGGTCGCCGGGTGCGCGCCGGTCGGTGACCACCACCCGGGTGCCGCCGGGCGCCGCGTCGGTCGGCGGCGGGTCGGCCAGGGCCGCGGCCAAGCCCGGCGGGAGCGGCCAGCCGGGCAGCGCGCTGCGGTCGAGCGCGGGCGGGCGGCCATCGAGCCACGCCCGGGTGACGGCGGCGACCGCGCCCGACGCCCGGAACCCGGGCAGGTCGTCGAGGGCGGGGAGCCCGGCGCCGTCGGAGGCCGTCGTGACCACCGGCGTGGCCCCGACGAAGCCCGCCACCTCGGTGGCGAGCGCGTTGGCACCGTGGTGGCCGCCGGCGAGCGCGACCGCCCAGCGGCCCCCGTCGTCGAGCACGACCACGGCCGGGTCGGCGTGCTTGTCGGCCAGGAGCGGGGCGATCACCCGCACCGCGATGCCGGTGGCCGCCACCAGCACCAGGCCGTCGACCTCCGGCCACAGCCGGCGGACGGCGTCGCCGAGGGGCCCGGGCTCGTGGCGGTAGGGGAGGCGCCGGGCCAGCGCCGCGCCCTGCTCGGTCACGCTGACCACCGCCACCCGCGGGAGCCGCGGGACCGCCGTCACGACGGCCCCCAGCACACGAACACCGGGTTCTCGGCCGCGAGGCGCAGCGCCCCGCCGGGCCCGACGGGCACGCCCCGGCTCACCTGCACCTGGACCAGGTCGCCCAGCCGCTCGGCGGCGGCCGCCGCCGTGGCGAGCGTGGCGTAGGTGGCGACGACCACGCCGCCCGGCCGGAGGCGATCGAGCACGGCGTCGAGGACCGACAGACCGCCGCCGCCGACGAAGGCCCGGTCGGGGTCGGGCAGGTCGGCGAGCGCGGCCGGGGCCTCGCCCTCCACCACCTGCACCACGGCGGCGCCGCCGATGCCGGCCTCCCGCTCGTTGGCCCGCAGGCGGACCACGTCGTCGGGGTTGCGCTCGACGGCGAACACCCGCAGCCCGGGCGCCAGGCGGGCGCACTCCAGCGCCACCGAGCCGCTGCCCGCGCCCACGTCCCACAGCACGCCGACCGGCGGCAGCGCCAGCTTGCCCAGGGCGACGG
>DATCLV010000191.1:0-5403 GCA_036563745.1 Acidimicrobiales bacterium
ACCGGGAGGACGGCGGCTGGGGCATCGTCACGGTCCCGGTGAGCTGCGCGCTGGTGCTGGTCGCCGAGGTGTCGCTGGGCGGCGACTACCCCGACTTCGTCACCCGGGTCGCCGGCTTCCTCGACGACCTCGCCGCCCCGGTCGGCGTCGCCGTCGCCCTGGCGTGCACCGCCGCCGCGGGGGCGTTCGCCTGGGGCCTGCTGCGCGACGTCCCGGTGCGGCCCAAGGCCGGCTAGCAGAGGCGTCCCCCGGGGGAAATTGCGTCCGAAAAGCCGCATATCTCGGCCTTTTCGACGCAATTTGCTCCGGGATCCTCGGGTCCGGGGCCGACACGCTTCGTGAAGCGGCCGGCGCAGTCGGCGAACACGGTGTGACAAACGTGACAAACGAAACGTTGTCGTTTCGCTGCGCTACGCCTACGTTTCACAACCATGCCTTCACCGACACCATCAGCGGTCGCCCCGCCAGGGGAGCGGGGCGTGGAACCGACCGCACCCACCGAGCTGTGGGACGACCCCACCATCTACCGCCGCCGCTGGGCGCTCCTCGGCGTCATGTGCGTGTCGCTCGTGCTCGTCGTCATGGCGGTGTCGTCGTTGAACGTCGCCACACCGACCATGCAACAGGCTCTGGGCGCCACTGCCACCCAGTTGCACTGGATGATCGACGCGTACGCCATCGTCTTCGCCGGCCTCCTGCTGCCGGCCGGGGCCCTCGGCGACCGCTACGGCCGCAAGGGCGCCCTGCTCGTGGGCCTCGGCATCTTCGGTGTCGGCCTCGCCGTCGCCGGGTTCGCCGACGCCCCCGGCCAGGTCATCGCCGGGCGGGGGATCATGGGCGCCGGCTCGGCGCTGGTGATGCCCGCCACCCTGTCGATGCTCAGCGCCATCTTCCCGCCCGAGGAGCGCACCAAGGCGATCGCCACCTGGAGCGGCTTCGCCGGCGGCGGCGCGGCCATCGGCCCGATCCTGTCCGGCTGGCTGCTGCAGCACTACTGGTGGGGCTCGACGGTGCTGGTGAACCTGCCGATCGTCGTGCTGGCCATCGCCGTCATCGCCCTGCTGTCGCCCAAGTCGAAGGACACCCACTCGACGCCGCTCGACCCGATCGGGGCCGCCGTGTCGGTGGGCGGCATGGTCGCCCTCCTGTACGGGATCATCGAGGGCGCCGAGCTGGGCTGGACGTCCGGCCGGGTCCTGCTGGCCTTCGGCCTCGCCGTCGTGCTCCTCACCGGCTTCGTCGCCTGGGAGCGCCGGGCGAAGCACCCGATGCTGCCGATGGAGCTGTTCGCCGACCGGCGCTTCAGCGTGGGCAGCGGCGTGATCATGCTCGGGTTCTTCTGCGCCTTCGGCGTGTTCTTCCTGAGCACGCTCTACATGCAGTACGTCCTCGACTACTCGACGCTGGCCACCGGCTTCGCCACGCTGCCGTGGGCCGCGGCGATGATCGTGGTCGCCCCCCGCAGCGCCGCCCTGGTCGACCGCTTCGGCATCGCCCGGGTGATCGCCGGCGGGTTCGTGGCCACGTCCCTGGCCTTCGGGCTCCTCACCCTGCTCGACGCCGACTCGCCGTACGCGCTGCTGGCCGTCGCCTTCGCCCTCCAGGGCGCGGGCATGGGCACCGCCTTCGCCCCGGCCACCGGCGCCATCATGTCGGCCGTGCCGCTCGACAAGGCCGGCGTGGGCTCGGCGGTGAACGACACCACCCGCGAGCTCGGCGCCGCCCTCGGCATCGCCGTGCTGGGCACGGTGATCGGCTCCGCCTACCGGTCGTCGATCGACCTGTCGTCCAGCGACCTGCCCGCCGAGGCCCAGGAGGCCGCCCGGGAGTCCATCGGTGGCGCCGTCCAGGTCGCCCACGACCTCCCCGGGCCCGAGGGGGCGGCGCTGGTCAACCAGGCCCAGGAGGCGTTCGTCGACGCCTTCCGCGTGACCAACGCCCTGTCGGTGGCGCTCACCATCGCCGCCGCCGGTGCGGTGCTCTACGCCCTGCGCCGCCGCCGGGGCGACGAGGACGCCCTCGCCGCGGACGACGTCACCGAGCTCGAGCTCGACGGCCTCGACCTGGCGCCCGCCGAGGTGGGCGTGTGACCGCCACCCGGACCGGGGAGGTGGGCTGATCACCCGGCCCCCGGGGCAGAATGAGTGACATGGCCACCGTGAACGCCTCCACCACAGGGTCGCTGTCGAAGCTCGACACCGACCCCCGGGTGGAGCGTTCGCGCGTCCAGGTCCTCCAGGCCACGCTGGAGCTCCTCGCCGAGGTGGGCTACGGCGACCTCACCATCGAGGCCGTCGCCGCCCGCTCCGGCGTGGCGAAGAGCACCATCTACCGGCACTGGAAGGGCAAGCTCGAGCTGGTCAAGGACGCCTTCACCGAGATGAAGGTGCACTCCCCGGCGCCCGGCCCCGGCCCGGTGCGCCAGCGGGTGATCGAGGTCCTGACCGACGCCGCCACCATGGTCCAGGAGCCCGACTGGCGGGTCGGCTGCCTGCCGGCGCTCATCGACGCCTCGGCCCGTTGCCCGGAGGTCGCCGGCCTGTCGCGCGACCTGTCGGAGCTCGGGCTGCGGCGGCTGGCCGACATCCTCGACGAGGGCGTGGCGGCGGGGGAGCTGCCCGCCGACCTCGACACCGTGCTGCTGGCGGACGCCCTCTCCGGGCCGATCTTCCTGCGGGGCCTGTTCCACCGCGACCCGGTGCGCCCCGAGGACGTGCCGGCGCTCGTCGACCTGCTGCTGCCGGCGCCGCCCCCGGCGTCGACGCCGTCGGCCCCCGGGCAGGCCTCGGCCGAGTAGGGCGCCGGAGATGTCGGAGCTCCCGGCTGTCGCCGACGGCGCGGCGCCCTAGCGTTCGGCGGCATGGAGGTCGCCGCGCACATCGACGCCCTGGCGGGGGAGGGGCCGCCCCGTCGCCGCTGGCCATGTGGGCCCGCCGCCAGCTGCACGAGACGACGATCCACCGGATCGACGCCGAGGCGGCCGCCGGGCGGCGGACGGTGCCGGCCACGGACGTCGCCGCCGACGGGATCGACGAGCTGCTGACGTGCTTCGTCACCCGGCGCCGGAGCAGGTTCCGGCTCGACCCGCCGAGGAGGATCGCCGTGGAGGCGGTCGACCTCGAGGAGGCGGCGTGGACGCTCACGATCAGCCTGGAGCCGATCGTCACGGTGCCCGGTGCCGACCCGGCGGCCGACCTCCTCGTGCGGGGCCCGGCGTCGGACCTCTACCTGTGGCTCTGGAACCGGGCGCCGGCCGACGGCCTCGACGTGAAGGGCGACCCGGCGCTGCTGGCGGCCTGGCGGGAGCACGTCCAGGTCTCCTGGAGCTGACCGCTCGAAATCGCGTCGGTCCGGGCCGCACATGTCGGCTTCTCGGACGCAACTCGGAACGTTGACGTGGGGTGGTGCCGGGGACGGCCTCCGGGGCCTTCCTGGGCTGCAGAACCTCTTACTTGACAGAACGGTGATTCTCGGCGCTGACTCGGAGGCGGCCGGGAGGGGTCCCAACAGCCCGCTGCCCGTCAGTACTGCGACCAGCCGCGGTCCGTGTACTCGGCCAGCACCGGGTTGTCGATGGTGTTGACCTCCACCTCGACCGGCGCCACGTCGGCGCCGAACACCCGGGCCGCCGCCAGCACGTCGTCGGTCAGGAACCGTGTCTCGACACCCGGATCGACGGTCGGCGCCGGCGGCTCCCGGGACGCCAGCACGAAGCCCCAGTCGCCGAAGGACGGCACGTCCACGTGGTACGGCAGCGTCGCCAGGCCGGCGGCCGCCACCGTCCGCTCCACCGACCAGAACGCCTCACGGGCAAAGTACGGCGACCCCGCCTGCACGACCACCCGGCCTTCGGGTGCCAGAACGGCGGCGATCGCCCGGTACATCTCCTCCGAGTACAGCCGCACCAGGTCGAGGCGGTCCGGGTCCGGGAAGTCGACGACCACCACGTCGAACCGCTCGTCGCCGGCCCGGGCCCGCTCGGCGGTCCACGTGAAGGCGTCGTCGTGCACCAGCTCGACCCGCGGGTCGTCCAGGGCGCCCTCGTTGACGGCGGCCAGGAGCCCCAGGTCCCGGGCCAGGTCGGTCATGGCCGGGTCGAGCTCCACCTGGACCAGCCGCTCGACGTCCGGGTACCGCAGCACCTCCCGGGCGACGAGCCCGTCTCCCCCGCCCAACACCAACACCTGTTCGTGTCGTCCGGCCATGGCCGGGTGGACGAGCGCCTCGTGGTACCGGTACTCGTCGACCGACGAGAACTGCAGGTCGCCGTCGAGGAACAGCCGCAGGTCCCGACCGTCGGTCGACCGGGTCACGACGATCTCCTGGTAGGTGGTCTGCTCGGTGTGGACGATCGGGTCGTCGTAGAGCCGCTGGCGCACCGTGACCACCCAGTCGCCGACCCGCCACACCGCCAGCACCATCACCAGGGCGGCCGGCACCAGCGCCCCCGCCGCCACCAGGCCCCGGCGCCGGGTGGTCCCGACCGCCGCCACCGCTCCCCCGGCGAGCACCACGTTCAGCAGCCCGGCCACCAGGCTGGTCCGCACCAGCCCGAACGCCGGCACCAGCACGAAGGGGAACGCCGCCCCGGCCACCAGGGCGCCGAGGTAGTCGGCGGCCATGATGTCGGCGGCGTCGTCGCTGGCCCGGGCGGCCCGCAGCCGGCCGATCAGCGCCATGAGCAGCGGGATCTCGGCCCCGATGAGCCCGCCGATGGCCACGGCGAACCCCAGGGCGGCCGGCTCGTACACCTCGAACCAGGCGAACGCCGCGTACAGCGCCGGCCCCGACACGCCGCCCACCAGGGCGAGGCCCGCCTCGACGCCCACGAACGCCGCCAGCGGCCGGGCGGCCAGCGGCTTCGACAGCACCGATCCGGCGCCCATGGCGCACACGAACACGCCCAGCACCAGGCTCGACGTCCGCACCGACGACCCGACCAGCACCCCGGCCAGGTTCAGCAGCCCGAGCTCGTAGACGAGGCCGCAGGCCGCGCAGCCGAGGCTGGTGGCCAGCACCGCCCGCGTGCGCCAGCGCCCTCCCGTCCCCGACCCTGCGCCCGACCCGGACACGAACGCGCGTTCCCTAGCTGGTGCCTGCGGTGCTCACGACACCGCGACCGCCGTCACGACGCCCAGCGCCAGGCTGGCGGCGGCCAGGGCGACCGCCAGCGGGTCGAGCGGGCCGCGCTGGAGCAGCTCGTCGAGGTCCGGCCGCAGGCTCCGCTCGACGGCCACCAGGAAGGCGACCTGCAGGGCGATGCCGACCGCCCCGTAGACGACCATCGTGAGGATGCCCTCGGCCAGCGTGTCGTCGGTCGACGTGATCCCCGCGGTGGCCACGATCGTCGCCACCGCCAGCAGGTTGGCGGCGATGAGGACGGCGGCGTTCCACGACCGGTCC
>DATCLV010000192.1:0-3310 GCA_036563745.1 Acidimicrobiales bacterium
CCACGGCACCGCGTCGCCGCCCTGGACCATCGAGGTGGTCGACACGATCGACGATCGGCTGCTGGAGGCGCTGGAGGACGAGGAGGGGCCGCTGCTGGTCGAGCTGAGCCCGCACCTGTCGTCGCTGGCCGCCGGCCCCGCCCTGTTCGCCCTCCTCCAGGAGGCGGGGGTCGAGTTCTACGTGACCGACTGGCCGCTGGTCCGCCAGCTGGGCGAGGACCGCTGGTACGAGGAGGGCGACGCCGACCGCCGGCTGCGGGTCACCGGGAACCCGTCCCGCCGGGACGCCGGCCGGGACGAGCGGCTGGTCGCCGCCTACGCCCCGCTGTCCCGGGACGAGCTGCGGGAGCTGCAGCGCCTGGAGGACGAGCTGACCGAGCTGGTCGCCGAGCGGGGCATCGTGTGGAGCGACGACGCCGAGGCGGTCTACGAGCACCTGGAGAAGCCCGAGCGGATGGCGGAGCTGGAGGACTGGGCGGACCGCGGCCCCCGCTACCTCGTCGAGGCCGGCCTTCTCCGGAGCCTGTGGTCCGGGGGCGACGTGATCTTCGCCGGGCACCCGCTGCTCGACACCACCGTCTACCGACCCGAGCTGATGGACCGCTACGCGCAGCTGCAGGAGCTGCGGGACCGGACGCTGCGGGTCTACATCTCCGACGTCCCGCCCCCGGAGGACGAGGACGACGAGGACGACGAGGACGGGGACGAGCGCGAGGCGGAGGACGGCGAAGGCGGGCAGCCGGGCGGCGGGGGCGAGGCACCGCCGGCCACCGAGACGGGCGAGGCGGGCGAGGCGCCCTGAGGTCGCGGCCTCGGCACCGGCCGCGGCCTCGGCACCGGCCGCGACGTCGGACGCGCTGCCGACCGGAGCGACCGAGGCCGAGCCGTCAGCCGGGGGTCAGCCGATCAGCTCCCAGCCGCCCCACTCCAGCAGCTCGTCCCGGTCGAGCAGGTAGACCCGCAGGCGCCACGACTCGCCGGCCGGCGGGCCGTCCTCGCCGTGGTTCTCCCGGAGCGAGTCGAGGAGGCGCTGCACCAGCTCGGGGTCGAGCGCGGGCTCGGCCGGCGGGTACTCGAGCAGCATCTCCAGGTTGTCCTCCGAGTGCAGCCACCGCCGGGCGGTCGCCGGGTCGAGCAGCGGCTCGTAGGCGGCCTCCATCAATAGCCGGGCGTCCTCGGTGCCCAGCTCCTCGATGTACGCCTCGATCTCGGGGCCGGGCACCACCTCGTCGGCCTGCGTCGTCTGCTCGACGAGGAGGTCGAGGGCGTCGCCGTCGATCGCCGGCCGGCGGTCGATGTCGGCCAGCAGCTCGCCGGGCACCGCGTGCTCCAGGGCCATGTCGGTGCTGTGGTCCTTGTCGATGACGAGCACGACGCCGCCCTGCACGTCGTCGCTGGTGGCGAGCCGGTCGTCGTGGACGAACGACCGGGCCCAGCGGGGGTGCCGGGCGTCGAGGCCCCGCTCCTCCAGCTCGAGGGCCAGCGCCTCGCGGAGGCCGACGTAGATGCCCTCGCCCCGGCTCAGGACCACGAGCGGGCCGTCGACCCGGTCGCCCTCGGACTCGACCGCGGCGCCCAGCTCGGCGATCGCCGACCGCTCCACCGGCGCGTACGCGGCCATGAGGGTGTTGGTGCGGCGGTCGAGGCCGAGGTTCACCACCGCCGGCACCACCATGGCCAGGAGGGCCACACCGCCCAGTGCCCAGACGAGCCGCGGTGGGAGCACGCCGGGCCCGGCCGGTCGGCCTTCGGCGCGGCGCGGCGGCCCGTCCGGGGCGCTGGCGGCCTCGGCCTCCTCGGCCTCCTCGCCGGTCTCGTCCGCCGGGCCGCCGTCCGCGTCGACCGGGTCGACCGGGTCGGCCGCGGCGAGCGCCCCGCCCCGGGCCGCCGCCCGGCGCAGCAGCAGGGCCCGGCCCTCCTCGGCGACCGCCAGCGCCACGGCCGTGGTCGTGAAGAACGTCAGCACGAACGCCCAGTGGTAGAAGGGCAGGCGGTACTGCTCGATGCCGATCGGGACCGACGAGCCGTTCAGCAGCCCGGCCAGCGCCGCCGCCAGCGCCATCACCGACAGGGCCGTCGCCCGTCGCCGGCCCGCCCGGGCCCAGCGCACGCCGGCCACCACCAGCACGACCGCCACGAGGATCGCGGTCACCCAGGTGAACGGCGACACGGGCCGGAAGAACCAGCGCCCGTCGAGGTGGACCTGCCCGAGGAGCGGTGGCAGCCCCAGCGTGTGGACCACCTGCTCGAGGGCGGTGTCGACGCCCAGCTTGGGCCGGTCGGAGTGGCCGGTGAACTCCCGGAGCTGCGACAGGTTCCCCTCGGCGCCGAACAGCTCCTGCACCACCACCGGCAGCCAGATCAGCGCCGCCACCCCGGCCGACCACGCGGCCCACGGCACGAGCCGGCGCAGGCGACGGCGCTCCAGCAGCAGGCAGCCGACCGCGCCGACCCCCGTGAGCAGCGCGGTGGCGGGCAGGACGGCCAGGTGCTGCTGGGCGGTGAACGACACCCACAGCGTGGTCAGCGGCAGCAGCCGCAGGTCGCCGCACAGCACGCACCACAGCAGCACGGCCGAGCACAGCAGCGGGTAGCCCGAGATGTTCGAGCTCACCGGGTTCACCAGCGACGACGCCCCGGTCGTGAACGTGGTCGTGGCCAGCACCACCGCCGCCACCGCCGCCGGGGTCCGCCCGAGCTGGCGGTACACCGCCCAGCAGGCGGTGAGGACCGCGCCGCCGGTGATCATCACCGACACGACCAGCATCCCGGCCGTCGCCCCGAGCAGCCGCATGAACGGTGCCATCAGGTAGAAGTGCGACGGGCCGATGTGGTGGACCATCGTCCCGTCCACGTACTCGGCGGAGGTCGACGGCTGACCGATCAGCGGCGTGCGGGACGTGCCGACGTCCAGGGCCCGCATGCCCATGTAGGCGGGGTCGCCGGAGGGGACCCAGTCGGGGAGGAACCGGGCGAAGGCGAGCAGCGGGCCGAGCACCACCGCCAGGCCGAAGGCGGCGGCCACCCAGCGCCCCCGGCGGTCGAGGTCGCGGAGCCGGTTCACCGGGCGGATCGGGTCGTCGGTGTCGTCACCGGCCGCGGTCCCCGGGGCGCGCTCGGCGGGCCCGTCGCCCGGGCGTGTCGCGTCTCCCTCGTCGACGTGACCGTCCGCGGCTAGCACCGTTGCCATGTCCCCTCCCCAGTCCGGACCCGTCGAAGATAGCCAACGGGCGCCGCCGGCGACCGTGATCCGCGCGGGCACCGGCACGGTGTGACGAGCGGCACGGCGAGCGGAGCAACGCCTAACCTG
>DATCLV010000194.1:0-6151 GCA_036563745.1 Acidimicrobiales bacterium
CCACGGCACCCTGCAGATGCGGCCCGCCAACCCCGCCGTGCAGCACGTGCTCACCTTCGCCGACGTCGACGAGGAGGCCTTCACCGGCGGCCACACCGAGGAGCCGATGGCCGAGGACGTCGGCCTGTGGGTCCTCCACGACGGCGTCGCCGACCTCGCCGGCGCCCCCAAGACGCCCTGGACCCGCCTCACCGGCGGCGCGGACAAGGGCGCCACCACCATCACCGTGCAGGAGGCCGAGGGCTGGCAGGTGGGCGACGAGATCGTGATCGCCCCGACGGAGCCGGCCACCGTCGACGAGTTCTGGCTGCACAACGACCGCACCACGATCACGGCGATCTCGGGCACCACCGTCACGCTGGCCGAACCCCTCGCCCACCCCCATCCGGTGGTGACCGTGCGCGAGGGCGTCACCCACACCGCCGAGGTCCTGAACCTGACCCGCAACGTGCGGCTGCAGGGCACGCCCGAGGGCCGGGCGCACGTGATGTTCCTCCACTGCAACCAGCCCCAGGACCTGTCGTACCTGGCGATACGCCACATGGGCCCCCGCCAGGGCGGCGCCGGCGACGGCGACGAGGACAACCCCTCCGCCGGCGTCGAGGGCCGCTACGGCCTGCACTTCCACATGTGCGGGGACGGCACCCGTGGCTCGAAGGTCACCGGCGTCACGGTGGCCGACACCGGCAACCACGCCTTCGTGCCCCACCTGTCGCACGGCATGACCTTCGAGCGGTGCGTCTCGCACGACACCCGTGACGACGCGTTCTGGTGGGACCCGGCCGGCGAGTACGACGACCCCGACACCGTCCCCACCCACAACGTGGTCTACGACCGGTGCGTCGCCAGCACCGTCCTGTTGCCCGAGGAGGGCCAGGGCCCCGCCGCGTTCTTCATGGGCGTCGGCAAGGACAACGTCGCCCGGGGGTGCGTGGCCTTCGGGTCGACGGGCCACGGCGAGTCGGCCGCGGCCTTCCACTGGCCCGAGCGGTCGCGGAGCGAGCACGACGCCTGGATCTTCGAGGACTGCCTGGCCCACAACTGCCAGCAGTCGGGCATCTACTACTGGCAGAACGAGGTGCCGCGCACCAACGTCGACCGGTTCACCGCCTACCAGAACCGCTGGGGCATCTGGGCCGGCGCCTACGCCAACGACGTCTCGTACCGCGAGTGCACCATCTACCGGAACCTGGAGGGCGGTCTCGAGGTGCAGGCCGCCTCGGCCGACGAGGGCCCCGTCTACGAGGACCTCTACGTCGACCAGGGGGGCCTCAGCGACTTCGCCTGCGTCTTCCACGGCCCGATCGCCGGCGGCGACGCGATCACGACGGTGTCGGGCTGCACGTTCAAGGGCGGGAAGAAGGCCCAGGTCACCATCCAGAACGGCCCGGGCCCCGACAGCGACAACGGCGATCTGACCGGCCAGAACTACGAGTTCGTCGACTGCACCTTCGAGGGCAACGCGTTCTGGCTGGAGGAAGGCGTGCGCGAGAACGCCCACATCAAGGTGTCCGACAGCCGGCACGGCACCCTCATGCTCCACAAGAAGGGCTCGGGCGGGACGCCCAAGCCCGAGTGGAACGCCACCGCCACGCCCGCCTGACGAGGCTCCCGGTCGCCGGCCGAGCCGGCGGCCGAGCCGGGCCCGGGCTCAGACCCGGGTCGCCGGGCGCAGCGACCGGAACGGGGGCGGGTCGACCACCACGCCGTTGGCCCGCTCCTGTGCGAACACCCGCTCGAGCATCTCCTCCGTGGGGAGGGCGGCCAGCTCACGCCAGTGGTAGCAGAAGTTGTCCGGGATGCCGGCCACGGCGACCGCCGCCGCGCCGTTGCGGTACTTGCGCTCGATCTGCTCGGGCGTGCGGAACGGCACCTGCCGGATGCCGAGCAGCGTCGCGCGCCGCCCGCGCCGCCGCACCGTGTGGTTCCCCGGCGCCACCCGCGCCCAGTGGTGCGCCCGGAACGCCACCTTGGGCTGGGGCAGTGGCTCGGCGGTGCGCGTGCGCAGCCGGACGTAGGGGTTGGGGTCGTCGACGTCGTCGGCCGCCGGCAGCTGGTTCCACATGGGGGCGGCGAGGATGTCGTGCTCGGTGGTCCGCAGCACCTCGGCCAGCGTGCGCCCGTCGGGCGAGTACCACAGTTCGTCGGCGTCGAACGGGATCACCCACGCGGCCCCGGCCGAGGCCGCGCACCGGGCCAGCCGGGTCATCTTGGCGCTCTGGTGATAGGCGGCCAGCGTGTCGTCGACCACGGTGATCGGCAGGTCGTCGGCCCGGGCCCAGTCGCGCAGCAGGTCGCCGGTGCCGTCGACCGAGCCGTTGTCGGCCACCAGCACGCGGTCGACGCCCTCGGCCAGCAGGTGCTCGACCGTGTAGCGGATCACGTCGGCCTCGTCGCGCACCATCGTGACCGCCCAGATCTCGTCCGTCCGCCGCTTCGGCGGCGGGAACCAGCCCAGGGCCCGCCCCACCGGGCCGAACCGGAGGCGCCGGCCCCCCGGCACCGGGCGCAGATCGGTCGCCGCCGCCACCTGCCAGTTGATCCTCGCCTCCCGGGGGCGCGCCGCGATCAGCGCGGACTTCACCGAGAACGCGAGGTCCTGAATGTTGCTCATTCGTTGCAAGCCTCCGCCAGCCGGCCCCAGCACCGGGCCCTCGTGGGAGCCTACTTCCCGGGTCAGGTAGCCTGCCCCGGCCGCGAGGCCGGGCAGACCACACAGGGCGACCGGAGCAGGACAGGGATGTCGGGCGACGACAGCGGTCACGGACAACGGGTCAACGGGAGCAACGGCAGCAACGGGCGCTCCGCCGACGGCGCTCGGCCGAACCGACCGTCGCTCGACGCGTTCCCCTTCGTGGTCGGCTGCCGCCGGTCGGGCACCACGCTGGTGCGGGCGATGCTGCACAGCCACCCGCTGCTCGCCGTGCCCCCCGAGTCGCGGTTCCTGGTCGCGCTGGCGCCCGACCTGAACCGCCCGTGGGACCCGGCCCACCTGGTGGAGGAGCTGCTGGAGCACGACGGCTTCGCCCGCTGGGGGCTGCGCCGGCCGGTGCTGCGGGCGTCGTTCCGCGACGACCCGCCCCGCACCTACGCCGACGCCATGCGGCGGCTCTACACGCTGTGGGCCGCCGCCCACGACAAGCCCCGCGTCGCCGACAAGACCCCCGACCACGTGCTGCGCATCGGCGCGATCACCGCGCTGTTCCCCGACGCCCGGGTCGTCCACGTGGTGCGCGACGGGCGCGACGTCGCCGCCTCGTTCCTGGAGCTGGGCTGGGTCGACAGCATCGAGAAGGCGGCGCTGCACTGGCGCCACCGGGTGCTCACCGGCCGGCAGGCGGGGGCGCTGCTGCCGTCGAGCCGCTACCACGAACTGCGCTACGAGGACCTGGTCGAGCGGCCCGAGCCCACCCTGAAGGGGATGTGCGCCGCCCTCGACCTCGAGTTCGACCCGGCGATGCTGCGCTACGAGAAGGCGGCCAGGACCCTCCTGCGCAGCGAGGCCCACCCGCACCACAACCGCTACGTCACCCGGCCGCTGCGGCGGGGCCTGCGCGACTGGCGGCGCGACCTCCCGGCGGCCGCCGTGGCCCGCTTCGAGGCCCTCGCCGGCGACGCCCTCGCCGCGCTGGGCTACGAGCTGCGCTCCCGGACCCACAAGCCGGGGCTCCGGCCGCTCCTCGCCACCCGGCCCGACTGGCTGGCCTGGCACACCCGCAAGCTGCGCCGCTCCGGCCGGGAGGCCCTCAAGGGCGAGCTGTAGCCCCCGTCACCGCAGCCGCCGTCGGGATCGGGGTGCGCTCCCGGGGCGCGACCCCACGTCGTCACCCGGTCTCGGCCTTGGCGAGGCGCTCGGCGACGTCGGTCATCGTGAGCGTGTCGATCCGGCCCTCGTCCCGCAGGCGGGCCGCGGCCCGGGCGATGTGCTCGAGCGCCGCCAGCGACCGGTCCGGGTCGGCGGTCACGTTGTACGGGTGGAACCAGAGGTGGAAGACCGACCGCTGGCGGGCGGCCTGGCGGAGCCGCCCGATCGGCCGCCGGGCCCACAGCGCCGGCGGCAGGTAGCGGCGGGCGGTCACCGGGGCGAACAGGTAGGTCTGCGGCACGTTCCACACGCCGCTGTCGTCACGGGCCGGGTGCACGGCCGAGCCGGCCAGCGGCACCACCCGGTCGACCAGCTGCGCCGCCTTCCGCTGCCACCCCGACAGCCCGGCGAACGCCGGGGTCGGGCGCCCGCCCCGGTAGCTGGTGAACCCGGCGCCGGCCAGCGTGTCGAGGTGGGCGATGGCGTTGCGCGGGTACACGAACGACCGCAGCTCCACCCCCAGCGGCTCGGCCACCGACCGGGCCATCGCCAGCTCGGCGGCGAACACCTCGGGGCTGCAGCCGGGGTCGTCGACGATGACGTGGGAGAACGAGTGGCTGCCCACCTCCTGGCGCACCGGGCAGGCGAGGATCGCGTCGAGGATGTCGCGGCCGTAGTGGAACGGCGCCTCGTCGAGCTCGGTGCACGGGTCGATGTCGAACCAGTCGCCGTCGAGCCAGGCGTAGTCGGGCCGGGGCAGGTCGGGGTGCGGCCGGCCGTCCGGCCCGGCCTCGCAGCGGTCGAGGAACAGGTGGCCCACCACCGCCCAGGTGGCGGGCAGCTCGTAGCGGGCGAACAGGTCGAGCAGGCGCTCGACGACGTCGCGCTCGCGGTCGAAGCGGTGCCCGGCGACCTCGCCGCCGCGCTTGTGGGCCTCGCCCCACACCATCTCGGTGTCGATCGAGATGACGAAGGCGCCCTTGTCGAGCCGGGGGGCGGTCACGCCGCCACCTCGGCGTCGGCATCGGCCCCCGAGCGGGCCCGCGCCCGGGCCTGTGCGACCCGGCTCTCCAGGAGGTCGCCCAGCTGCTCGGCCACCGCCGACAACTGGAACCGCTGCGCCCACTCCCGGGCGGCCGCCGCCCGCTCGTCGCGGTCGGGGGCGCCGTGGGCGGCGAGCAGGGCGTCGGCCAGGGCGTCGACCGAGCCGACGGGGGCCAGCCAGGCGTGGCGGCCGCCGTCGGTCAGCTCGACCACCGGCGGGATGTCGAACGACGCCACCGGCGCGCCCAGCGTCAGCGCCTCGACGATCACGCCCGGCGACCCCTCGGACAGCGAGCTGAACGCGAACACGTCGGCCACCGACACGAGCGCCCGGGCGTCGGGCCGGAAGCCCAGCAGGTGCACCGCCCCCTCGAGGCCGTGGGCCGCGATGGCGCCGCGCACCGCCTCGTCGGCCGGGCCCGGGGCGCCGGCGATGGCCAGGTGGGCGTCGGGCAGCTTCGACCGCACGGTGGCGAACGCCTCGACCAGCAGGTGCTGGGCCTTCTCGGGGACCCGGCGGGCCACGTTGACGAACAGCGGCACGCCCTCGGGGATGCCGAAGTCGGACCGGCGGCCCTCGACATCGTCCGGGGACAGCCGGATGCCCCGGGGCACGGTCGTCGCCTTCCCGGGGTCGAGGCCCATCGACCGGCAGTTCGTGGCCAGCGCGTAGTCGCCGACAGCGCGGTAGTGGACGTCGCCCCGACGCGCCGACCAGCGGCCGACCGCCTGCATGAACCGGCCCTTCCAGCTGGCCACGCCGGCCTGGAGGCGGCGCTGCAGGTCGACCTCACCCGTGCGGTTGAACGTCGACACCACCGGGATGCCGAGCGCGTTGCCGGCCAGTTGGCCCACCAGGTTGCCGCTGAACAGCGACGTGTGGACCACGTCCGGCCGCCAGCGGCGCAGCACCCGGCGCAGGTGCACGGCGGCCAGCGGCCACGACCAACCGGCCCGGTTGCTGTCGAACCCCAAGGCGATCACCGGGATGCCGACCTCGGTCAGCCGGGTGTCGAGGAAGTCGCGCTGGTAGAGGCGCACGACCACCTGCTCGAAGCGCTCGTCCAGCGCCTGCACCTCGTCGACCAGCCGGTTCTCGGCGCCACCCGATCCGGCCAGCGAGTCGATCACGTGGACCACCCGCAGCTTCCGCTCTTCGCTCACCGTTCCGCTCCGCTTCCCATCTGGTGTCGCCGCCTCACTTGCCGCCGCACGTCACCGCCTCGCCCGTCGCTCGCCCGCCGCCTCACGATCCGGGCGCACCGTCGCCGGGGCCGCCCGCCGGCCCGGCGACGGCCCACG
>DATCLV010000112.1:0-4125 GCA_036563745.1 Acidimicrobiales bacterium
AGAACGACGTGGAGGCGCCGCTCCTCCCCACCCGCCAGAAGGGCCTGGAGGCCATCACCTACCTGGCGCTGCGGGAGTCGGCGGTCGACCGCGAGGACCTGGAGATCAACCTGTTCCCCGACGGTGCCAACGCCTCGAAGACCGTCTACAACACGATCAGCTCGGCCCGGGCCCTGGTGGGCGAGCAGCTGTTCCCCCGCACCGAGGCCGGTCGCTACGAGCTGTCGGAGCGGGTGGTCACCGACTACGGGCTGTTCTGCGACCTGGTCGCCCAGGCCGACGAGACCGACGACGTCGAGACGGCCGCCAACCTGCTGGCCGAGGCGCTGGGCCTCGTCCGGGGCGAGCCGTTCACCGGCGTCGGGCGCAACTACGCCTGGGTCGGCCCCCACCGCGGGATGATCGTCGCCCAGGTGGTCGACGCCGCCGAGGAGCTGGCGGAGATCCGGCTCGCCACCGGCGACTGGCGGCTGGCCGAGTGGGCCGCCCGCCGGGGCCTGCGGGCGTTCCCGAGCGACGAGCGGATGTACCGGCTGCTCATGCGGGCCGCCCGGGCCGCCGGCAACGTGCCGGGCGTGCACCGGGTGTTCCGGGAGCTGTGCGACGTCATCGCCGACCCCGACCTGGGTGTCGAGCCGGAGGACACGCTCCACCCGGAGACGGTCCAACTGCTCGAGGAGCTCACCCGGCCCGGCGCCGCCCAGCAGCAGCACCGCTCCGCCTGACCCGATCCTCGGCGCACGGCGCCGGCTCGACCGCCCCGGAGCGGCAGGGCCGGCGCCGCCGCAGTTTTCGAGCGGGCTTCCCCCGGCGGTCAGCTCCCGTTCACCTCCGTCCGGCACCCTGGGCGCCGTGACGACGGCGGCGCCGACACCCCGGGGGACCCTCGACAACGTGCCGCGGCTCCGGGCCCCCAACCCCGCCACCTTCGAGGTCCGGCACCTGCGGCGGGGCACGCCGGTGATCCTCACCGACCTGTTCGACCACGCTCCGGTCCGCCGCCTGGCCGACCCTCGGGTGGCCCGGTCGGTGCTCGCCGACGTGCCGCTGGTGGTGACCCCCAACACCTGGCGCGACCTGCTGCTCGGGCGGGAGCGGGCGGCCCGCCGCCGTGTCCCCTTCGGGGCCTTCCTCGACGAGCTGGCCGACGGCCGGGCCGGCGACCAGCACTGCCTCGAGCAGAGCACCCCCGACGAGCTCCTCGCCCTGCTCCCACCGCCGGCCTACCTGCGCACGGGCAGCCGGCGGGATTCCTGGGAGTCGTACCTGTTCGTCGCGGGCGCCGGGAACACCGTGCACCTGCACTACGACCACGACCTCCGCCACGTGCTCATGCACCAGGTGTTCGGGCGCAAGCGCTACGTGATCATCGACCCGGCCGAGTCGCACAAGCTCGCGCCCGGCAGCCGACCGCAGGTGCGCCGGACCAGCGCGCTGTTCCTCGAGCACTTCAGCGGGCCCGACCTGCTGGCGTTCCTGCGCTACGTCAACGCCTGGGACTGCGTGCTGGAGCCCGGCGAGACGCTCCTGATCCCGGCCACGTGCTGGCACTACGTCGAGTACGTGACCGACGCCCTGTCGGTGAACTTCTGCCTGCCCCGCAACGAGCACCTGCGGCGGCTGGCCGAGATCTTCCCCGAGTCGAGCGTCGAGCTCCTGGCGCTGGCCAGCCGGTTCCGGGACCCGTCGTCGCTCGGTCCCGAGGAGCGGGCGGCGTACGCCGCGCTGCTGGCCGCCGACGAGCGCGACCACCCGGACGACGCGTCGCGGCTGGCGGCGCTCGACGCCCTCACCGTCCGGCTGGCCGAGCGGCTCGGGCTCCCCGTGGCCGGGCCCGGCTACCACCTGGCCGACCTCGCCCGCCGGGCGCGGATCACCCGCCGGCGTCTCGTCCCGGCCTGACGCCCAGCGCGCACGGTCACCGAACCTGCCCCCGGAACGGGGACCTGGCTCCCCGTTTCGGGGGCAGGTTCGGGCCGGATGCATTCGCGGGGTGGGAAGCGCGCATCAGGAGGGCGTGAGCCGGATCTGGAACTTCTCCCGGTCGGAGGGCGGCAACTCCGGCACCGACCTGCTGCCCGCCCGCGGCCCCGGTCAGCAGCTGCCCCCGGGCGGCCCGACGATGCCCGGCGGGGCCGTGCCCGGCCCCGGCTGGGTCCCCGAGCCCGAGGACGACGAGGACGACGACTACACCCACTACATGACCCGGCCGGTCCGTCCCATCGCCCAGCTGGCGGTGCGGGTGGCCCTCTGGGGCGCCGTGGGCCTCGGGGCGCTGGGTGGCATCGTGAGCCTCGTCGGCGCCACCACGGCCGAGGACGAGGAGCCGGTCGCCCCGGAGGTCGACGAGGAGGCCGGCGTGCCCGCACCGGTCGCCGGCACGGCCGAGCTCGCCGTCGAGCAGTGGCTGCTCGCCACCCGCGACGACGCCGACCTGCTGGACGACCTGTTCATCGATCCGCCGCCGCTCGACCGCAACGACACGGACCGGCTCGAGGTGCTCAACACCCAGGCCGTGGCCGGCATGCGGCTGCGAGAGGGCTACTGGACGGTGACCGTGGCCGCCGCCGTGGAGGAGACGCCGACGCCCCCGGTCATCCCCGACGACGCCACCGCCGAGGAGCGGGCCGCCGCCGAGGAGGCCGCCCAGCCCCGCCGTTCCACCTGGTACGTGGAGGTGGGCATCGTCGGCGAGATCGGCGACGCCCTCAAGGCGCTGACGACCCCGGCGATCGTCCCTCCCCCGGTGCTCGACGAGGCCGAGTGGCTGCCCTCGATCGAGGCGACGCAGGCCCCGGGCCCGAACGACCGCATCGCCGCCACCATCGAGGACTTCCTCAACGCCCTGCTCGCCGGCCGCGGCGACCCCGGCCGCTACCTGGCCCACAACGTGTCGATCCCGGCCATCGACCCGCCGCCGTTCACCAAGGTGTCGGTCCTCGAGCTGTCGGGCGTCACGCTGGAGGACGACGACAAGGCCGACGTGCGGATGTGGGTGCTGGCGGAGGTCGAGACCGCCGCCGGCTCGCAGCACACGGTGGGCTACGAGATCCGGCTCGTCGAGAACATCGACCGCTGGGAGATCGTCTCGATCTGGGGCGCCCCCGAGGTCCGGCCGGCCGAGGCGGACGAGGCCGAGACCGAGTCGCCGCCCACCTCCGCCGGAGAGCCGCCCGAGACCACCGCCACGACCGGCACCACCGAGCCGCCCGCCGACACGACCACGACGTCGGTGGACCCCTTCGCCGGGGAGGGCGGCGAGGTCGTCACCCCGCCGACCACGACGCCCACCGGACCGTAGTGCCCGAAGCGTCGGCCCCGGGCCTGACCCGGGGCCGACGCACATCACCGATGAACACCGCGGTTTTTCCCCGGGGACAGCGCATCACCGGGTGAAAGCCACATCCGTCACATCCGTCATCACTGCACATCGGGAGGTCGACAGGTGCAGGATCTCTTGACTGGCCTCATGGGAGACGCGCGGGCGGTGCTCATCGCCGCCTGCGCCACGCTGGCCATCTGGTTCGTCCTCTGGACCTGGGTGCGCACTCGCTCGGTGGTCCCGACCGTCGGTGCGCTGCTGCTGGGCGCCGTCGTCCTCTGGGGCGTCAACAACGTGCAGGGCATCCGGGAGAAGGTCGAGGAGGACATCAAGGAGCACGGCGGCGCCGAGGTCGTCAACGGGCGCGGCTAGCCCGCGGCAGCCGCAGGGCTCGGGACCGACCACGACGAGGAGGGGCCAGCGATGTACGACGACGACGACGATCAGAGCATCCAGTGCGCCACGTACACCCACGCCCGGCGCCACCCCATGGTGCTGGGGCACATCGGTGGGTGGACACCTCCGTTCCAGCTGTCGCTGCCGCAGCTGGCGGTGGTCGTCGTCACGATCATCTTCGAGGCCCAGACCTACCGCTGGTGGCTCGCCTACCTCCCACGGGTCCTGGCCGTGATGGTCGCCGTCGCCCTGCCGTGCGGCCTCGCCTGGGCGGTCCGCAGCGCCCGGGCCGAGGGCCGCGGGCTGCCGAGGACCGCGCTCGCCTACCTGACGATGGCGTGGATGCCCCGCGAGGGCCACGTCAACGGCCGCCCCTACCGGCACGCCCGGGAGGGGCGGCCCGGGCT
>DATCLV010000115.1:0-2458 GCA_036563745.1 Acidimicrobiales bacterium
CCTCCAGGAGCTGGTGGCCCGGCACTTCGACGAGCCGCCGCGCTACCACACCGACGCCGAGGGACCCGACCACGCCCGCCGGTTCCACACCACCGTGTCCGTGGTCGGGCAGCCCCGCGGCAGCGGCGACGGACGATCGAAGAAGCAGGCCGAGCAGGTCGCAGCGCGGGATGCCTACGCCACGCTCGTGGCCGAGCTAGAGGAGCAAAATGCCTGAGCTGCCCGAGATCGAGACCGTGCGCCGCGGCCTCGAGCGCGAGACCGTCGGCCGGCGCGTCAAGACGGCCGACGTGCGCACCGCCAAGCTGGTGCGCCGCAACGGGGCGAAGAAGAACTTCGTCGGGCGCGTCGAGGGCACGAAGTTCAAGAGCGTCGACCGCAAGGGCTCCCTGCTCGTCGCCAACCTGGACAGCTCCGACCTGCTCGTGTTCGACCTCGGCGAGACCGGCCGCCTCCGGCGCGCCGCGCCCAAGGAGCCGGTCGAGCCCGGCACCGAGCTGGTGGTCTCGTTCACCCAGGGCGGGCAGCTCCGCCTGGTCGACCCCGAGGGCGCCAGCGAGGTCTTCGTCGTCGACGCCGGGAAGCTCCTCGACGAGCTGCCCGAGCTGTCCGACCTGGGCCTCGACCCGGTGGCCGCCCCGGTGTCGTGGACGGCGTTCGCCCAGGCCCTGGTCAAGCGGCGCAACGACAAGCTCAAGCCGCTGCTCATGGACCAGTCCTTCGTGGTGGGCCTCGGCGACCTCTACACCGACGAGATCCTCTACGACGCCGGCCTGCGGGCCGACCGCGAGGTCGCCACGCTCTCGACGATGGAGATCCGGCGCCTGTACCGGTCGCTCGTCGAGATCCTCCACGAGGCCACCAAGCACCACGGCACCTCGATCGAGGAGACCCACCCCTTCGTCGACATCCACGGCAAGGGCGGGTCGTACCAGGAGGAGCTGCAGGTCTGGGGGCGGGCGGGCGAGGCCTGCCGGAGATGTCGCGGCACCGTGGGGAAGACTCGGGTGGCCGGGCGCACCACGTTCTCCTGCCCGAGCTGCCAGGTGTAGGTCCTCCTGGCGCGTGCCATCCGGGCCGTCCCGGCCCGTCCACCCACCTTCCCTCCCCGGTCGGCCGCTGGCGTCGGCCGGCCGTCCCCTCACCACGCCCGGCAGCCGAGAGGCCGCCGATAGTCCCCGTCCGGCCGTCCGCGGCCCCGTAACCTGCACTGCGATGTTCCTCAAGGCGCTGACGATCAAGGGCTTCAAGTCGTTCGCCGACAACACGACCCTCGAGTTCGAGCCCGGCGTCACCGTCGTCGTCGGGCCCAACGGCTCGGGCAAGTCGAACGTCGTCGACGCCATCGGCTGGGTGCTGGGTGCCCAGGCGCCCTCGGCCGTCCGCAGCCAGAAGATGGACGACGTCATCTTCGCCGGCACCACCAAGCGGCCGGCGCTCGGCCGCGCCGAGGTGTCGATCACCATCGACAACGGCGACGGCCTCCTCCCGATCGACTTCGCCGAGGTCACCGTCACCCGCACGCTCTGGCGCTCGGGCGACAGCGAGTACGCGATCAACGGCGTTCCCTGCCGCCTGCTCGACGTGCAGGAGCTGTTCAGCGACACCGGCGTGGGCCGACAGCAGCACGTCATCGTCGGGCAGGGCCAGATCGACGCCGTGCTCAACGCCCGCCCCGAGGACCGGCGCACGGTCATCGAGGAGGCGGCCGGCGTGCTCAAGCACCGGCGGCGCAAGGAGCGCTCCGAGCGCCGCCTCAGCGCCACCGAGGGCAACCTGGTCCGCCTGCAGGACCTCCAGCGCGAGGTGCGCCGCCAGCTGCGCCCGCTGGAGAAGCAGGCCGAGGCCGCCCGCCGCCACGGCTCGGTCGTCGAGGAGCTGCGGGCCCTGCAGGTGTACGCCGCCGGTCGCGAGCTGGCCACCCTGCGCCGCCGCCTCGCCGAGACCACCGCCGCCAAAGCGGAGGCCGAGAGCGAGGACCGGATGGTCCGCCAGCGCCTCGCCGAGCTCGACGCCATCGTCATGGCCGCCGAGGCCGAGCTGTCGGCGCTGGGCGGTGACGACCTCGGCGACTCGCTGGCCCAGGTCGAGGCGCTGCGCGAGAAGGCCTACGGCCTCAACGCCCTGCTCACCGAGCGGCTCAAGGGCGTCGAGCGCGAGCGCGAGGCGTTCGTCGACCAGGGCGTGATCGCCAGCCTCGAGGCCGAGGCCGCCAAGCTCGAGGGCGAGCTGGCCGACCTCGACGGCACCGAGCGGCAGCTGGCCCCCGAGCTGGAGGACCTGGCCCGCGAGGAGATCGCCCTCGACGAGGCCCGCCGCACCTTCGAGGAGACGTGGGCCGACGGGGTGCCGTCGCCGTCCGGCAAGGCCGCCGAGGTGCGGGGCGAGCTCACCGCCCTCCGCAAGACCCACCAGCAGGGCCTCGCCGAGCTCGACCGGGCCCGGCAGCGGCTCGACC